>CASGVX010000101.1 GCA_949346185.1 uncultured Lachnospiraceae bacterium | reverse complement strand
TCCACCCCCCAGGTATCAAATCCCACGCCGCTGATTGGTTCCGTGCATTTTCCAATCCCCCACTTCATCTCATCCATCAGAAAGAGGATGTTCCAGTAGGCATGCCCATTCAATATGCTGAAATTATGGGGAAATCGGTGAATTTCCTCCAATGTGATTCTCTTTCCATCAAAAGATGCCAGCATCCCCCTTCCGCTGCTGGCACCCAGATCAAAGGCCAATACATTCTTCCCTGCCATTGTCCGTCTTCTCCTCTCTGGAGCAGAATGCCGCCCCGCCACATCAAACTATCCAAAACTACATCCTCGTTGTTCTAGTAATTATTCTGAATACTTCTTATAGCCCGGATGCTTTCCCGTCACCTTATACTGCTCTCTCATGCTAATCAGGCGGTCAATCTGCTCTCTGGGCAATTCCTGCGCTCCGCCCAGAAGATGGGCGTTCAGGCTGATCTTTGCGAATAGTTCCAGCGTCTCCATGCGGTAGTAAGCCGTAATCACGTCCGACCCCACAGCAAGAGCGCCGTGATTCTGCAGCAGCATCACATCATGCTCTCCCAGATAGGGGGCAATAGCCCGGGGAACCTCATCCGTGGAAGGCGTGCCATAAGGCGTTACTGGCACAGAGCCAATGGCGATGACTGTCTCAATCATAGAGTACTCGTCCAAAGGCACATTCGCCACCGCATATCCCGTAGCCACCGGCGGATGGGCATGGAGAACCGCCCCCACATCCTCCCTCTCAGAATAGCATTTCAGATGCATCTTAATCTCAGAAGAAGGGCGGTATCCCTCCAAGCCATCCAGCACATTGGCTCCCGCATCAATGTGAACCAGCTTCTCCGGCGTGATAAAACTCTTGCTAATCCCCGTAGGCGTAGCCAGAAAAGTCCCATCCGGCAATTTCGCCGACACGTTTCCATCATTGGCCGCCACCCAGCCCAACTGCCACATCTTGTGGCACACATCGCAAATCTGTTCTCTCAGCTCCATGTAACTTAATTCCATCTCTTTCCCTTGCATCCCCGCTTGCGCACGATTTCTAACGCAAACGGAATACATTTTCCTTTCCTTTTTTTATATTTTATAGTAACCAGACAAGACCCTTGTCCTAATCTGCGCATTCACCACATTTCATTAAACCAAAGCTTCCTCCATATTTCTAACCACTTCCTCCTCGCCCTCTTTTACCTTCTTGTTAAACTTTGCCAAAAAACGCAAAAATTCTTTCTCCGGCAAGGGACGGGAATAATAGTATCCCTGCAGATAATCCCCCTGCAGTTTCTTAATGATATCTATATGGTCAGTGTTCTCAATGCCCTCGGCAATAATCTTCTTGCCCTCCGCCTTGATCATAGGCATCAGTTCATTCAGAAACTGATTCTTCCCCTCGGCAAAAGACCATACCAAACTCTTGTCAATCTTCACGAAATCCACCGGCAGTTCCAAGATATTTGACAGGGTAGAATTCCCCGTGCCAAAGTCATCCAAAGCAACCTTCGCCCCAGTCTCCTTCAGACGGGACAGCGTCCTGCTCACCGCATCCTTATCCGTAAATTCGCTCTCCGTAATCTCCAGATGCATCTTCTCCATAGGTATGCCATATTGGTCGGCAATCCTTACAAAATCCTCCGTCAAATGCTCATATCGGCACTGGGCAGGACTTAGGTTGATATTGATATCCTCTATCCCATAATCAAAAATTTGATTGCAGCTGGCAAAAATGCAAGCCTTGCGAAATATCTGCTCCCCCAGCTGAATGATGGTATGATTTTCCTCTGCCACATGGATGAAGAACTCCGGGTTAATATACTTTCGATTTCGGTCTTTCAGCCTAGCCAGTACCTCCAGAGAAGTTATCCTTCCCTTTGCAAAGGAGAAAATCGGCTGAAAATGCAATTCTATGCTGTCATCCATAATCGCCTCTTCCACCAAGCTTGCCACTTCCCTCTTCTCGTCAGACTTCTCCATCTCATCCGAGCGAAGGCGTACCAGTTCCCCCGATTTGTGGGCACTCTCGTGATCGGAGCGAGCGTAATGTATTCTCTGAACCAATTCCTCAAAATCCTCTCCGTCCAGAGGATAGGTGATTTCATAAAAACTGTATTCCTGATTCACGACCTGATTCTTTAATACCCAATTCCCGGGAAGCATTCCCTTTAATTTCTCATATAGATCCAGCGTGCCTTTTCTAGATTTGCCGATGATGGCAAAGGTGGAGGAGCCAATATGAAAAACATTCCTTTCTCCGCACTCTCCCACCAACATCCCGGCAATCTTACGCTGCACCTTCCGCAGCACTTCTCCCCCATAGATCTGGTTCATAGCCTGATAATTCCGCACCCGGATAATCAAGCAGGAAGTTTCTTTCTCATAAGCCAGCCTCTCCTGAAAAATCTCAAAAAAACCATTTCTATTGAAAGTCCCCGTGGCATTGTCCACAAAAAAGTCCGGGCTCTGCAGAGACAGATAGAACATGTAGGCGAAAAACAGAGTTGCCACCTTGAAAAAGGAAATTCCCGGAATCTGGAATAACTCTGCCACCAACATGGCGATAAAATCCATAATCAGAAAAATGCACATCATACGCTTCCGCATAGAATACTTCACACATCGCAGCCATACCAAACCGATATCATACAGAAACATTCCCAGCAGAATCAGGTTCAGCCCCCAAAATACAGGAGTGCGTACAATACGGCCTCCCTCATTCGCATAGAAACACCAGTGCGTCCAAGGGGAGGAAAGCAACAGCACAGAAGCCACCGCCAGATAAAGGCATCCTCCCATGGCCCGCCAGCCCGCCGCACTTCTTGCTGACAACTGAAAATGCAACTGGTAATCCACCGACAAGATATAGCAATGCAGCATCAGGCAGGTAATCATCTGCAGGAACAGGAAAATCCCCTGAATCATCTCAAGATGAAACCCTGGCTCGCCATATGCCCCGGCCAAATCCGCAACCGTGGCAAACACGGAACTCAGCAGCATAAAGCACAGAAACAACTGAAAGAAGAGCGTCCTCCTATTGGGCAGATGCTTCTTAACCGTATCAGCGAAAAATATCACGGCGAAGAAACCTGCTGACGCAATCTGGCAACCGAATAGGCTATTCATAGGCAGCACCCCCTATCTCCCGGAAAATCACCGGTCCATGCTTCTTTTCAAAATCCTCCTGAAGCAGCAATCCCTGCATGTAGGCGAACTTCAAATCCTTCAACAGCGGAACATATTCCGCCTGATCCACTCCATCCAGTATGATTTTCCAACCGCTGGTATTAAGCATGTCGAGCATATAGAGCAACTGCTCGCTGACGCCATTGCAGAAAAGATTCACCATATGATGATTAATCTTCACTCCATGAAAGGACATATTGAGAACCGTCTTTAGATTGCAGACAGTGACGCCGAACTGATCCAGCAGTATCTGAACGCCTCGCTCCCGCAACAGTACAAAAGCCCGCTCCATGGCATCATAATCCACATCCTGCTCCACAGTCACCTCGATGCAAATGAAATCCCCCGGAATCTGATATTTCTCCAGAAGATCGATATAGCCCCCGGCCAATTCTGCGCCCGATATCTGCGCCCCCTCCAGATTCAAGTGTATTCTCTCTACCTCAGTATCCCGCAGTCTATTCAACATAATGTACTTGCATACCAACTCGAATACGATCAGTCCCATTTCACGGTGATAGCCCATCTGTGCCGCCATCTCCCAAATCAATTCCTGAGAAATCACTTCCCCGTCCCCATACTTGGCACAAATGGCAAACTCATAGCAAAACTTTTCCTCGTCCTCCTTTGACTGAATGGGATAGATCTGCAAAGAGAAATTCTTGGTGGCAATGCAAGCATTCACAATCCGCATCGCCTCCATGTCCTTCTCAATATCATTCTTGCTGTCATCGCTATAGCGAAGCAGGTGCGTCCTATCCATATATGCCATGGCCAATTTCCGCATGCTGGTAAGAATGCCGAAGAAATTCCCCGTCTGATAATCCGCATCCCTAAAATCAATGGTATAGAAATCACAGAACAGCGTCACATTCTTATTATTCATGCGAATATATGCAGGAATCAGCTCCACCAGTTCTCGATGCTTGCTTCTTATGTCCACTGAAGGCTTATAGGTCACAACATACTCAAAACTGTGAATATGATACACCTGATGCCTTCCGCAATGCCTTTTCAACAGACTTCCAATCTGCCTGTGGATTTCCACAATCTCACTTTCAGAACAGCAGTTGGTAATACTCTCAATATTATTGATGCAAATCCCCAGACAGCGTACATTTTGCCGGCACAGTTCCTTCTCCCGCAGCACCATGCGGAATCCCGCCCTGGCAAAGCAGCCGCTGGCCAGCACCTTATAGCGGTCAAGGTTGTGCAGCAGCATATAGTACACCACAAGCACAAATGCCATAAGGTAATAGGATGTCAGGTATCTGGAATCCATCATCCTCTCCCATACCAGGTCTGCAAGCAGAAGCAAGTCCGAGCCAAGCAGGACAGCAAACTTCCGCCTCTTGATTTTCTTTCTGGAACGCCACGCCACACCGACAGCCAGCAACAGGCAGAGAACCACCGTCCCGCTCTGCGCCACCCTTCCCTCAGCAGCAAAATCCCGCACTTGCCCATGAGGAACGCCCATCAAAAGCAAGGTGATTGGAAGCAACGATGATATCATGCACAGAGCCACAAGCCCTCCCAGCAGCCTAGCCCACCATTTCCTACTGTCAAGAATGTGTTCCGTCATCGCCAGATTATACTGAAATATCCCATAATAGACCAGCAATGCAAAAATGCCGGACAACGCCTGAATCATTAGTTCCAACCAACCAAGATGCCATCCTGAAAATTCATAGACGAGGCACAGAAGGATATTCATTTCAAGAGCAATCGTCTCCGTCATTGCCATAGTATAAAAAATCCTGTTCTCCGCCACCAGAATCCAATTCTTGTAGCCGCAAAATATAAGCGTAATCAGCAACATCACCAATGCCACAAATTGAAATGATATATCTATCTCCATACTTCCTCTCCATCGGCATCCATCACGGACGCATCTCCCATCACTGCGGCATCCTGCCTATGTCCCTGCAATCAATAATCATCACTGATACAAATGATAACAGTTCTTGCCGCCATTTTTCGACTGGTACAGGGCACTGTCTGCCTTCTTATATAAATCCTCGAACTGCGTAGCCTGATCCGGCGCCAAGGCAATTCCCACGCTGCTGGAAATGCTCACCTCCGTCTCCCCGTTTCTATATGTCCTGCGGTTGACCTCGCAGATCTTTTCTGCTTTCCTCTTAACGTACTCATGCATGCTCTCCTCGTCAAAGGCATCATAGATGGCACACACTGCAAACTCATCTCCCCCTAGCCGCCCCACATAGGCTTTCTTCGGAAATACTTCCCGCAGTCGATCTGCCGTATCTACAATGGCCTTGTCACCAGAAATATGTCCCAATTTATCATTCACATTTTTGAAATTATCCAAATCAACCATGAAGAAGATGCAGTGATTGTTATCCTTGATAGATGCCAGGCACTGGGTCACCTTCTCTTCCATCGTCTTCTTATTCAATACGCCGGTAAGCAGGTCATTCTCTGCCCTCTCCACCAGATTCTTCTCCTCTGCAATCTCCTGATCCGCATTCTCCACTTTGCCGATAAATTTCAGATTAGAGCCAAACCTCTTGTCCTTTACCAATTTGCCGATAATGCGGTACCAGCCATAGCCATTATTATTCTTAATCCTCACCTCTGCGGCAAACATGCTGGCATCATCATCATAGAACTGGTGTATCCTCCCCCTCACAGACGCATCATCTGGATGAATAAAGTCATAGACTTCGTAAACTTCCTCCCCATATAGCGCGCGCAGTTCATGGCCAAACATCTGCTCCCCATCCCCATAGAAGCACAACTCCTTCGGAAAGAAATTAAATTCAAAGATAATGGCCTTTTCTAAATCGTTCAGAATATCCTGCCGCTCCTGCTGTTCCCTGAAAGCCTCATTATGGTATATGGAAATCCCGAAAAATGCCATCAGCACGAACCAGAATCCAATGGAAATGATACTGATGATAATCGTTCCCCTGCTCAGCGCAAAAGCATGGCGATAAACCGACTTCTCCAATTTCAGGTAGCCCGCATACCAGCCCCCATACACGCATGGCTGGATATTGCATATGTAATCATCCCTATTATATGTATAGCGGAATGCAGCAGCATGCCGCTTCTTCATGTAACGCTCCACCGCATCTCTGGACGGAGATTTCTTCCGCATCTTGCAGTTAGACAGATAGGTGAAGAAATTATTCGCTTCCCCGCCAATCATTTCCTCAAATTCCTTTCCTTCAGAGAGATACTCTCCCTGCTCCGATATTAGAAACGCACAGCCAGACTGGGAATCATTCCATTTTCCCATCATCTCCGTGATCCCCTCCATGCGGATTGCCCCAGCCAGAATGGCCACCACCCGGCCTCGGTCCTGAATCGGGGCGCACATCACCACATATCGGTTCAATTCTGCATCCTTCACTAGCGTTTTGTATACAAGAGAACGCCTATCATTTACCATGGGTTCCATCATCTCATCCTGTATCAGGTTAAACAGAATTTCATCCCCCAATTCACGCTTTCCCTCTAGATTCAGCACCAGCAGTCCGTCAAAGCCCATGCGATTTTCCTTCAGAATCTGCCTCGCCTTGCCCAGATCGCTCTGCACCGTCTGGTTCATGGCCTTCGCCATGTCCTCCAGTCGCGCCAGCCTCGCCTTCAGCATTTCATCCACGTAATTGGTATAAATCGCCGCATCATCCGTGAGATTTTCTTCCTCCATATCTGCCGCATTGCCCGCCACGTCCCCATAAAAAGACAGCATGCCCAATATAATGAGCACCAGCATAATCAAGATCCCCAGATATCTTTTCCATATTTTTTTAATCTTTTTCATCATAGCGCCTCTCCTGTAATTTGAGCCGTACATTAACCCTATATTACAGTATAGCATATCATTACAAAAATATCTATAAAAAGTATTCTTTCATTGTCCATTTTTCCCAAAAAGTGGTTACTATTCACATGGCTCCGAAAAAATGCGGGTCAGAAAATCCCCCTGACTTTCTGACCCGCATCCTGCTATTTTCATGGATACATCCATCATTCCCTATTTTCCAAATACCACTTTCGCCTTCTTATTCAGGCCTGCCCCATACACCCAACACTTAATCCCTCTCCTCTTATTCTTCGACGTGCACTTCGGAAATCTCACAACCAATTTCAGTGCAGCCGGAAAATGTTCCGCACTTCAGTCTCTTCACCTTGTCCGGCACCGTCGCCGCCTGCAGTTTCTTACATCTGGAAAAGACATACTCTCCCATCTTGGTGATGTTCTTTGACAGCGTCCCTTCTTTAATACAACCCCAGATGCTTTCGCTTGGACAAAGGCATTATCTGCAATCTTATCCCTCCCTTCCATAAATCAAAATCAACTTTATTTTGATTTATGGATATTGTCTATATGAAAATTTATGGTGAATTTAGATTATCTCTTTAGAAGTTCTTATATGTCGGTAT
>CASGVX010000100.1 GCA_949346185.1 uncultured Lachnospiraceae bacterium | reverse complement strand
GATGAAAATTCCAGCTTACGCAAAATGCAAAGTTATTTTTTAACAGTCCCTTAAGGATATTATACGATATTGGTCTATATAAGTCTATATTAATTAAAAAAATTCCATTTTATGCACCCATTGGGGCTTTGATTTCGTTATATATAATAGAAAGGCTTTTATTGAAACTGAAACGAGAGGAGAGGGTGCTTATGAAAGTTGGGAATGAATCAAAAGGGGCAGCGGTCGTTTTGATTATGATTATTCAAGAAATGAGGTAAATGATGGGAAAAAAATTTGCGGGATGGAGAGCATGGAGGTGGCAGCATGCAGTGGGAGGTGGCATTCTCGTGCTGGTGCTGATTCTGTGCTGGCTCGGCTGGAGGGCAGTATTTGACAGAAATGCCACTTTGGATGCAGGGAAAAAGTTGTCAAAGGTGATGGATTATTCGCAGAAAGAGATTTCGTGGGCAGAGTTCATTTATCCAGAGGGATGCTTTGGCAATTCTGAGGTGATGGATTTTAGCCTGTTAACTACTGATGTGCATAGGGAAGTGGAAGAAGCAGAAGATGAAGATGACCTTGAATATCAGCGATATTTGGAATTGTATGACAAGTTCCTGCAGACGAAAGTGGGGAAGGAATTATCAGAGGAGAGGGCAAAGAAGGGGAAGGTAGGAAAGATGAAGGGGATGTGCTGCCTGTATCAGCATGCAGAGGATGATGTTTCAGATGATCCTCTGGCATTGCGAATCGTTTGGTATTTGGATTGCATCAAGATTCAGGATAACAGGGATTACCCGGTGGTAAATAAGTATTATGCCCTAACGGAGGAGATGGAAGAGATTTTCCGCCAAGGGGAGGGGTATGCCAGAGAAGACTACGAAGCTCGCAAGGAGAATAGGGGATTGGACATGCTGGAAGAGAAGCCGGTCATCTATCTCTATCCGAAAGAGACGCAGGATATTCATGTAGAGATAGAAAATGTGGACTTTACCTCTGTGTATCCCGCCTACGATGGAGGATGGCATGTGAGAGCTGAAGAAGACGGCACCTTGCAGGTATACCAGAAGGATGGGAAAACGCTGGAGGAAGGGAGGGAATATTATGCCTTGTATTATGAGGGGAGATCTGACTTGAAAGAGGATTGGCAGAGTGGATTTACTGTAGAGAAGAAAGATTATCAGGAGTTTCTGGAAGAGAAATTAAGGATTCTGGGACTATCTGACCGGGAGGCAGAAGAGTTTATCCTGTACTGGCTTCCCCGGATGGAGCAGTATCCATCGGTGGATGTCCATTTTATGGAGCAGTCTCTGATGGATGAAAAGATGCCGCTAAAGATTTCTCCAAAGCCGGATACGGCAATCCGAGTATTCATGCAGTGGCGGAAGCATGAGGATGGGAAAAATATACCACGGATACAGACTTTGCATCCCGTTGCGAGAAGGGGCTATATTGGAGTAGAATGGGGAGGGACCGAGGTGCTGGAAGATGCTATCAGATGAGACGTGAGAGGATTGGAAGGGGTGCCAGTGAAAAATAGAAGGAAGACGGATGTCTGGGAAGAGAATGCAAGGAAGAAATTAGAAGAGATTTACCGGGTGCATGGCGCCATGATGATGCGGATTGCCATGGGAATACTAAAGCAGACCCAGGATGCGGAGGATGCCTTGCAGAATAGCATTATTTCCATGGCAAGGCATATGGATGTGGTGGGAGATGTGTCAGATTATAAGACGGTTTCCTATGTGCGCACGTTGGTAAAGCATGCGGCTATAGATATTTATCGAAAGAGGAGCAGGGGAGATTTATCCTATGAGGAATTGCTGGAGGGGCAGCAGGATTCATGCAATGTGGAAGAACTGGTGTGCGGGAAAGAGGAGGTGGGGAGGATTGTGGAAGCCATCACGAACCTAGAGGCGGCACATCGGGAGGTGCTGTCGCTGTATTACTTGAATGAAATGTCTCCCAGAGAGATTGCTGATGTGCTTCAGAGGCCATACAATACGGTCAAGTCGCAGATTTATCGGGGACGGAAGATGTTGCAGAAAAGTCTGCAGATGGGAGGTGTCAAATGAAGAAGATATATTCAAAAAAGGATCAAGCTATTCGGGAGGCGTTTCAGATATACGATTCTGCAAAGGTGCAGTCGTCAGCACGAAGGCAGAGAGATGGGACGGAAAGCTCCGGAGCATCTGGAGGGGAGATGGAACGGTACCTGGAGGGCTATGAGGAGAGCGGGATGGAGGAACGGATTTGCCGCATGATAGAAAAATTGCCCATACAGAATCCCCAAAAAAAGGCGAGGAGGATATGGATCTGCAGCGTGGCGGCAGTTCTTCTCTGCGTGCTGGCGGGGTGTATGGCGCATTATGTAAAGGAGAAGCCCGTGAGGATGACCAGGGCGCTGCAGGAAGTCTATAAAACTGCGAGTAAGCGTACAGGGCAGGGCAATTCCTTCGTCACCAGCGAGGGCATCATGTATCAGTGCCATTTCCTGACCAAGGATGAGGAGGACATCCTCAAAGAGAGTGGGATTCGTTATCGAAAGGCAGGAGAAATAGTTGCAGATAATTTTGCAGACGATTCTCAGGAGGGGCTGCAGGCGTACAGCATTTTGGGAAGAACGAGCCGACAGTTTATATTGCTCAAGTATAGCGATCAGCAGATTAGCCTGGGAAAATTTATTGGTTATAAATGTTGGCGCAGCCGAGCGGAAATTCTTGATTCAAAGAGCGCTGGGAAGATATATGGCATGGGGGATATCCTAGAAAAGGTGATGGGCATAGGCTCTCCTGAGGATATCCGTTCCGTCACGCTGGAACGCAGTCAGGCAGTCAGCAAGGAGGAGCCGGACAAAATGGTGGCCATGTGGACGGGAGAGGAGGGACGAAAGTGGATGTATGATTTTTTTGCCGGGCAGAGCGTGGTCTGGTCTCCCACCCCCAAAGACAGAGAGGAGACAGAGGAGAGGGAGAAGTATTTGGAAGAGGGGATGTCGATTACTTGCGGAAAGAATTTGCGCCACTGGAAGTCCCAGATTCTGAAGCAAATACCGGAACAGGCATTTTATCTCGAAATTGAAAATCAGAACAGGGAACTTCTAATTCTGGGTCTTCTGCTGGAAGGCGACCGGGCGGAACTATGGCTGGAGCCTCTGGAAGAGTGGAGAAACACGCCATCAGCGGGGGGGACCGTACAATACTCTGGGATAGAATGGGAATTGTTTCAGGCAGACGTGAGGAATGGGGTCATTTGCCTTTCCAAAGAGGAGCAGAAATTACTGTCGAGTGCCATGAAAAAGGTGCTGGATGATTGAAGTAATAAGTTCTAAAAATCAGAATAAAAAGGAGTGGCTACTGATAGAGGGAGCTATCAGTAGCCAAAATGAAAAAAATGAAAAAGAATCTATCTCAAACATAAACTCGTAAGCTTTTTTAAAAATAAAGAAGTACTATATGTTTTTCTTTATCTTATAAACCTATTATACCCATAATTTGTGAATGGAATTTGTACTAATTATAAAGTATTTATAAACTTCCGAAAGATATCGTAAACTTTCCCTGTCGAGAACTGTCAATTTTCGGAAATCTTCCTGCTTTTCACGCTGAGGGGCATCGGTTATTTTTTCTTCACGCGGAAAACTTTATTAATCAGCATCTTTTCCTGCTTTGTTGTATCCACGGCGTAAATGCGGAAACGATAAGTCCCCTTTTTCAGTTTGCCAAAATGTATTTTCCTGCTGAGCTTTCTGATGGAATAACTTTTCGCTTTGGGAGCGGCATTGGCTGAGGCAACGGTCTTCCTGTTTTTGTTTACGATGGAGACGGTTACCCGTTGGATTTTATAGTTGGAGGAAACGGTACCGGAAAAGACGAAAGAGGATTTCTTTTTCAGGTTGCCGGGCACCACGCAATGATCCAATGCCAGCATGGAGCGGGAAGTTTTTCTGAATTTCCAGAACTGGCCTGCTTGTTCTGCTTTATTGCTGGTATAGGCGGCATTCCCCACTTGGCATGTCTGCCCGATGGACAGATGTCTGGCCGTTTTTGCATTGGTGATGCGCATGCCTCCGGAAGCTAAATAGCTAATCCGCCATAATCCGAGGGAGCTTCCCAGATATTTTTTCTGAGTGGGCTTTCCGTTCGTATGTATTTTCCCCACCGCATCTTCCTCTGTCAGGGCATGTCCGGAATGGAGAAGAGACAAGGCGTAGTAGCCATTCCCTTTATAGGTGACGGAGAACTTCCTGTTGTATTCAGAGGTGCTATTCATCAGCTGGAGAGCCGCATTTTCTTGGAGATTGTTATTTGGCACGCCCAGCACTTTGTTTTTGGATGTGGAGACATGGATATAATAAATTCCGTTTTCCACTACCTTTTTCGTGTCGATAAACCTGGATAGCACGTTGCTATTTTTGTAATTGCCAAACATTGCGATTGCCTGCACCTTGGTGTTTTTCTTGACGGTGAAGGGTCTTGTATATTTTGTGGCGTATTTCGTAGGCATTTTGCCGTCGGTGGTATAGTAAATGTCGGCTCCCTCTGTGGCGCAGGAGAGGGATATTCTTTTGCCGTCGCATATTGCGGTCTGTGTGATGGTCGGGGTTTCTGTCTTGCTCTCCATGGAGATGACGCAAGTCTTATACCCCAGTGTCCAGTAGGAAAAGTGGTAGTGGGGATCGTTAAAGGCATTGATGCGAGGCGTGCCGGCCGCGGTTTTGTCCACGCAGATGGCGCAGTGACCCCAGCCCCCATGAGTCCAGTAAAAAATAATATCGCCAGGTTTTACTTGGGAGGCGCTGGGGGAATAAATCACTTTGTATCCGCTCTTTTTCAGGTAGGAAAAGAGCATGTTAGACACTCGCCAGGTCAGGGAAGTTTTCTTCTTGCTCTTCCAGTACCAAGTGCTGTCCATGGGAAGTCCGCCTTCTTTCAGGCACTGGGATACATACCCGGCACACAGGTCTTTGCCATATTTTTTGCTATAGCGCACTTTGTAGGATTTTCCCTTCTTTTTAAAGCAGGAATTGGCATAGGCAATGGCTTTGTCTGCCGAATAACTGTCTCCCGGCTTGGCATGGGCACGGTTTCCAGAGAGTGAAATGGAGGTGCAGAGCATGATCAAAATCAGTCCGCATAATGGAAGCATATGTCTCATTTTTTTCATATCATCGTACCTTTCCTTTAGAAAAAACTCTATCTTCATAAAAAGTTGTGTTTTTGTGGGTGCAGCAGCATGAAGGCTGTCAGCTGATGCTGCGGATTGCCTTGTTGCTTTGCTGTCTTTTTGACTCTGGCACCATATTATCACGCAATAAAAGGCTGCAGATCAATAGATTACTGCTATTCATCATACAGCCTTTTTATATTACCATATTTTTCTATATTTGACCATATTTCTTTAAGATTTCATGGATGCGTTCTGCTGGATTCAGGAGCTCGCTGATGGACTGGTCATGGTTTAGGGTGTCGATAAGCAGGGCCACATATTTGCTCATGTCCACGCTGATATAGTAATCCCGGCTTAAAACTTCCTCAGGCTGATATACTAGGTTGGTGGTCATGACCTTGTCAATCAGATCGGCTTCATGGGCGGCGTCGAATTTCTCCATGCCGTTGGTGAAGAGGCCGAAGGTAGCGGCGACAAAGATGCGCCGTGCCTTTCTTCTCTTCAATTCCGTTGCCACATCGATCATGCTCTCGCCGGAGGAAATCATGTCGTCAATGATGATTACATCCTTTCCCTCCAAATCAGAGCCCAGAAATTCGTGGGCAATAATTGGGTTTCTGCCGTCCACAATCCTGCTGTAGTCTCTTCGCTTATAGAACATGCCGATGTCGATGCCCAGCACATTTGCATAATACACGGCTCTGCCCATAGCTCCTTCATCGGGGCTGATTACCATCATGTGCTGTGCGTCAACCCTCAAATCCTCTATGTTGTTCAAGAGTGCCTTGATAAATTGATATGTAGGCTGCACTGTCTCAAAGCTTTTTAACGGAATGGCATTTTGTACCCGGGGATCATGGGCGTCAAAGGTGATAATGCTCTCCACGCCCATTTGAGTCAGTTCCTGCAGGGCTAGTGCGCAATCCAAGGATTCCCTGGCGCTTCTCCGGTGCTGGCGGCTCTCGTAAAGGAATGGCATAATCACAGTGATGCGTCGTGCTTTTCCTCCCACTGCCGCGATAATTCTCTTCAAATCCTGGTAGTGGTCATCTGGGGACATATGGTTCGTCTGGCCGCACACAGTGTAGGTCAGGCTGTAATTGCAGACATCTACCAGCAGATAGATATCGTCTCCCCGAACCGATTCGTGGATGATTCCCTTGGCCTCTCCAGAGCCAAAGCGGGGGCAGGCAGATGAAATGATGAAAGAATCCCTGTTGTATCCGGCGAAAGAAGAGGCAGTGGTGTGCTTGCGCGCCCGCTCCTTTCTCCACTCTACAATGTAATCATTCACCCTCTTGCCCATATCCTGGCTGCTTTCCAGTGCCAGAATGCCCAGAGTGCCGTAGGGAATAGTTTCTGCTAATTTGTCGTGTCGTTTCATAAAGTCCTCCATGTGGTTGCGATTCATCGTGTAATTGTTCGCATTCTCTCCTATTAATGCGGCCGTTTGATTACTTTCTGAATGCGGATATCCTCTCCTACGATTTGTTTGAAATCATAGTACCCGATAAAGCGGGATAGGATGCGCTCGCTGTATCGTTCCTGAATATCCGAAAAAGAAAGATTGGTGGATATAATGGTGGAATGGTGATTGATCCGCCTTTCCTCAATGATGTAGTAAAGTTGCGATGAAGTGAAGGCATTGGATAATTCTGTCCCCAAATCATCAATGATTAGCAGGTCGCTAGCCAGAATATAGGAAATCTGCTCATTCGTTTCAGTAAATTCCTTTTTCTGAAACTTGTTTTTCTCTAAAATATCAAAAAGTTGTAGAGAAGTCAAGTAAACAACCGTGTGGGAAGTATCCAACAGTTCCTTGGCGATGCAGTGGGTAAGGAATGTCTTGCCCACGCCGGTGGGGCCATAAAAAAGTAAGTTTTCGTGAGCCTCATCAAAATGCCGTACAAAATCCAGACAGATTTTCTTTACCCGCCTGATATTCTCCCTGGGCGTCAGGGAGAGGTTGTCATCAATGGAGCCGTCATCATAGTATTCCTCTTGGAAATGGTGAAAGTTTTCCGTTTCCAGAATATCATTCAGGTTAGAGTTTTCGTATAATATGGTCAATTTTGCCTGAGTGAGGCAATGGCAGGGGCCGCCCTGGATATATCCGGTATCCCTGCAGTCTCTGCATTGGTAGATGGGATCCAGATAATCCGCAGGATAGTTGTTTTCCAGTAAGATTTCTGCCTTCCTGGCCGACAGGGCGGCATGCCTGCCAGCGTATTCCGCTGCCTGCATTTTTGCCTGTTTAGGATTCAGTAACTCTAAGCGGGCTTGACTTATGGATATTTCCACCAATATGTCGTGAATTTTTTTCAGTTCGGGAAACTTTTGATATAATTCCTTATATCGGTCATCCAGTCTCCGCTGGTTTCTGGTTCTGGTCTGGTCATACTGGAACATAATGTCCCGGTATTGCGTACTTGATATGCCCATGTAACATCTCCATTTCTTGACTT
>CASGVX010000099.1 GCA_949346185.1 uncultured Lachnospiraceae bacterium | reverse complement strand
CTTATTTCTTAGAATAGATTGAATGTAACTTTATGCTTCCACGCCTTTTTATGCTTTCCACGGTATGAATACCTGTATCAAAGAACGCACAAAAGGTTGTACCGCCAATTACTGTAATCGCTACGATATGCGACCCGATATTATGAAACTCGCACTTGTTTACGTTTCGGTATGCTATCGTATGCTTTTCCGCTCTGCTTGCCATTTTGCCCCTCCTTTCTCGGCGTGACCGTTACTTTAATATCTACACCCTCTTTACGGGCAATCAGCAAAGCCAAGGTTTCATAAAAGCGTTGTGCCTGTATCTGTTCCATGTAACGCCCTCTCTTCCTCCATAATCTCTACCGCTGCTTCTTTAATCTGTCTAACATCTTCTTTCAGAATATCCGCCGTGAGTTCCAATGCCTCCAACGGCAAATCTTCATCAACCACTATAGAGCCGACCATATCCGCTAACTCTCTAGCCTTTGCCTTATTCCCCTGTAGGTTGTCAAAGACTCTTTGCACTTCTACAGGGGATTCCCGGTATAATCTTTGTGTTTCCTCTTTCAAGTCCACTTTCCTACGCCCTCCTGTCCTGTCTGATTGCTTTATACCCTGCGGAGTTCGCTATTTGCGGTAAGGAGTTTGATTGTTTTTAGACACTTCATATATCCCTTTACCTCTGCTTTTTCCGTGTCTGACATTGTTTTAAGCATTTCGATAAACTCTGTAGTTTCTCTCTTCTCTCTCTCCGCCTGTAATGTGGTTGCTTCTAACATAGGCTTGTACCTCCTTTCTTCCCGCAACTTCCTTTGTGAGTATGTAACCATTATATGTGAGTGTGTAACATTTGTCAACCGTTTTTTAAAATAATTGTTGCGTTACTCGCATTTTTATGATATATTACCATTACAGGAGGTACATAGAATTGAACGAACGACTAAAAGACTTGCGTAACACGCTCGGAATCAATCAAGCGGATTTTGCCGTAAAGGTTGGCGTATCTCGTTCCGCTATTAGTAGGTTGGAATCCGGGGACATCAACTTTACAGAGCAAATGATTATTTCTATTTGTAGGGAATTTAATGTTAATCGTGCATGGCTTGTTGAGGGGGTCGGGGATATGTTTACCAATCTGCCGGAAACGATATTAGATGAATTGGCTTTACAATTTGATTTATCCGTTGATGAAAAAGAGTTGGTATCAGATTTCTGTAAACTTTCAAAAGAGCAAAGAGCGATTGTAATGAATTTTCTTAGAGGGAATAGTTAAAGGGTCGGTTGCCCGGCCCTTTAACTCTACTTACCTGTATATATGTATTCTATGAAACGGTGGATACGTTCCAACGCTCGTACATCATTTATACTCGTAAGCATTTCGATAATGGATTTTCGTAGTTTTTCTTTCATGTGCGTTTAAATCCTCCTTTGTTCAGTTTATTATACCGCAAATTAAGACGGATTGTAACCACTGCTGCTACGATTTCCATTATCTTGGAAATTATTTGTATTGGCTCTCGTAGAGGTCGCTTATTTTAACCCCCAGAGCCTTTGCGATTGTTTCCAACTGTTTTATGGTTGGGGATACCCTCCCGTTTTCTATATTGTTGAGGGTACTTTTCCCTATTCCGGTTAAGCCGGACAACTTTACCAACGTAACATTTTTATCATTTCTCGCCTGCCAAGTAAGTATCTCCATAATATTTTACCTCCGCTATATAGTTTAGCGGTCGGCAGACAGACAACACACAAGGAGGTTTTCACTATGGGTATGTTTACCAAGAATCAGAAAAACACGGCAACTGTCATTTATGACGAAACAAAGAAATATCTTAAACCAAAGGACGGCAAGGTACACGTTGTTATGATTAACAGTTTTAGTAAACTGCTTAATCAAATTTTCGGTTGTGAGGATAAATATACTACTCAAATTGACGAGATTCTTTGTTGTATGCAGAATGACGGATACGATATTTTAGACGTCAAATTTAACTCTATCCAAGGACAGGGAATGTCTAAAGAAATGGAGGGTTTCCATACCCTTATAACCTACAGATAATTTAAAAGAAAAACCGCCCGCTACTACCAATAGCGGACGGTTTCTAAATACCTCTGTTAGACAAAGGAATTTGATTTAAACGCAAATAAATTATAGCATGATTCCTATTGTCTTTCAATGGTTTTTATTTTTGTACCCATTTCACGGAAAGGCAGGTGCTATAATGTCGGTTAGTCATTTTTTCTCGCATTATCCCACTATTGAATATAAAAAAGCGGCCCTGTATGTGCGGTGTTCCAAAGAGGAACAAGCTAAGTTTGGCGATACTATTGAAGCACAAACAGAGGACTTAAAGGAATTTGCCCAGCAACATCATTTACAGGTTGTTGATATTTACGTTGATGAGGGGCATACCGCTCGGAAGAAATACAACAAGCGTAAAGAGTTTGTCCGTATGCTGCATGATGTAGAACTGCATAAATTCCAGTATATCATCTTTACAAAATTAGACCGTTGGTTTCGTAATATATCCGACTTCTACAAGATACAGGAAATTCTTGATAACAACGGCGTAACGTGGCTTACTGCATTGGAACGCTATGAAATGGAAACCACAAACGGCAGACTTAACGTAAATATACGCCTGTCTGTAGCACAGGACGAAGCCGACCGGGATAGTGACCGAATAAAGGACGTTTTCCGCCTTAAAGTCAAAAAGGGGGAAGCCATCACAGGTAGTTTGCCTATTGGCTTAATGGTCGGAAAGGACGGCAAGGTAGCTTTAGACCCGGACACCGTGCAAATAGCCTATGATATGTTTGATTATTTTGAATTACACAACTCCAAGCGTGGTACTCTCCTGTATCTGATAGATAAATATAACCGCTATTTCTGTTATGAAACTATCGCCCGTGCGTTGCGGAATCCTTTATACAAAGGGGAATACCGGGGCAACCCCGACTACTGCCCCAAGATAATTGAACCTGCCCGGTTCGACCGCATACAGACGTTAGGTAAGCGCAATGTAAGGAAAAGAGCCAACAACCGCTACTATGTTTTTAGCGGTCTTGCACAATGCAAAGAGTGCGGACACGCCCTAGTAGCCAATACCACATACCAAAAACGCTATGACCGGGAATACACTACTTACAGGTGCAATATATACTCCAATACCAAATTGTGTAGCCATAACAAGGGAATCAATGAGAAAAAGCTAGAATCGTATTTGTTAGAACATATCAAACCCGAATTAGAAAAATACGTTGCTGATTATGAGATAAGCCAACGGCAGCATACCCCGAAAGCGGACCCAAGCAAGATAAAGGCTAAATTAAACCGCCTTAAAGACCTGTACGTTAATGAATTGATAGACTTAGAGGATTACCGTATAGAATATGAGAGTTTGCAGGCACAATTAAAGAAAATAACAACTGCTGCCATTCCAGACAAAAAAGACCTTTCATATATCCGTACCTTTCTTGATACCGACTTGCAAACTATCTATGATACCCTCGCACCGCAAGAAAAACGTGCTTTGTGGAGTAGTATAATTGATAAAATCATTGTGGATAATGACGGAGGGGTTGAGATAATATTTTTATGATTTTTGTTGTACTATCTAATACGCTCCCGTAGGTTCATCTGCCAAAATAAGCCTAGGGTTTTTCACCAATGCCCTGGCAATAGCCACCCGCTGCTGCTGTCCACCGGACAGCTCATCCGGATAGGCTCTCATCTTCTCTGAAAGCCCCACCTGTTCCAGAATCCTCTCCACCCTCGTTCTCATTTCCCTGTGGGAAACATGCTGATACTTCAAAGGCAAAGACACATTCTGGAAGACATTCCTATCTTGAATCAAGGCAAAATATTGTACCACAAAGCCAACCTCATTCCGTCGAAAGGACACGAGATTCTTTTGCTTGGAAAAATCTTGTTCCTTCCCCCGATACAGATAGTTTCCGCCACTCATCCCCATCATTCCTCCAATAATATTTAGGAGTGTTGATTTTCCCGAGCCACTGCTGCCCATGATTGCCACCATCTCATGTTCCGCAATCCCCAGGCTCACCCCCCGCAAAGCCTGCACTTTTCCGTCACCTTTTCCAAAACTTTTCTCCACATCAATCAGCCGAATCATTCATCATCCTCCCATCATGCCCACGCAAGAGCTCTCTTTACTTCCCATTCATTCTTTCCTCCTAAGCAGCAACTCCATATCCACGCCCTGCAGCTTTACTGCCATCACCGCTGCGCAGGGCAGCATGGCAAGCAAGGCTCCAAATAGCAGCAGCCATAAAAACTGGATATTATCCCAAATCAGGCCGAATATTTGATAAGCCACACACATAGCTGCCATCAACATCACAAAGAATATCTCTCCCATATAGGATAAAAAAATCTTCCAAGGACTCTGCCCATTCATCAGCTGCACTCCGTAGCGATACAAGTTCCGCTGCAATTTATTCACTAGGCTAACGCACAGACTGATCACGCTAGACACCGCCATCACCGCCATCAGAAAAGTAATAATGCCCACAGACTTCCTCGTTTCCCGCATAAAGAGCTTGATACCCTCCGTCGCATTGATCACTGTACAAGTATATAGTCCATTAGCAAGATAGAGTTCATTTATCCAAGCCTGAGCTTTCAGCACCTCCCTGTCGGATGCCCCCTCTTCAAAGACCAAAGTACCCTGCAGACGGTTATAATAATTCTCTTGCAGAAAAATCTCATCTTCCCTAGACGTAGGCGTCCCCTGAATATCAAAATAGGGCAGAATGATGGTATAGTCCAACTGATCCGTATCACTTCCCATATGTTCCAAGGTGGCATCCGAGACATAGCGGGTATTTTCCGGCACAAAGCCAATCACCTCTGCCTCAAGCGTTCTCCCTCCCGCCATGGGCACGGAAAAGGTCTCTCCCAACCTGAAATATTTCCTATAGGCAGCTCCCATCATCACTGGCACGTTCTCCCCATGCATCTCCAATCTGTAATCGCTCTCTGAAAAGATACGTCCCTCCCCGGCTCGCTTCACATAATGCTCCACCCCATTCCGATCCATCCGAGTCAGGGATAGGGGAATGCTCCCCTCATTCATCTCCTCCATATTTTTCTTATACTCAGGAAATTCCTTATAATATCCAGAATAGAGAGAGCCGGAGAGAAAATCCCCCCAGTCGTCACTGCCAAATTTTTTCCGGGCCATGCCAAGATCCATGTCATAGGTCTGCCCCCGGTCAATGGTCATAAAAGTAAAGTCCTGCCCCTTTTCCAATCCCGCCAGAACCTTCTTGATGCTGTCAATCATAGCAGGGTCATCCCCCGCATCTGCCTCGTCCCAATCCTCATGAAGGGTATAATACTGGTAGCCATTCTTGGCATTTTCCACCCATGGATTTCCGTTGATATCAATATAGTACGTGCTAATCTGGCAGAAGAGCCAGAAAAAACAGATGAACTGAAACATTAGAATCACATCATGGAACGAAATCAGGGATGGCACTCTGGGCAATCCCACTCTCCAAAAGAGGGTGCGAAAGATTGACAAAGTATTCAAAAAGCCCCCTGGCAACAAGGTAATCCCCGCGGCCATGAGATAGTCTGCCGGATAGGCGGCATAGGGAATGCACCACAGCCGAAGCAAAAACACGATACCCTGCCCTGTCAAGAAAGCAAAGAGCCATAACCCCAAAAATGCGCCGCAGGTTTCTAAAATAATCCGAAGCCCGCCGGCTCCCAGAAGTTCCTCCACCTGCCTTCCGGCTTCCCTGTGACGGAACCAGAAAAAAACGCCGGACAAGGATGATAGCAGGAAAGAAACTATCATAGAAAGATAAATTCCTGCCATCCCATCTCTTTTTTCATCATCTTCCCTAGCCTGCACCTCCTCTGGACTATCAAAACCCAGCGTCTCCGCTCCATCCCAGTACACTTGATCCGCCTGCTCTTCCATCCAAGCGGCGAATTCCCCCGCCTGGCCAGAAATGGCATCCCGATTCTTCCCATCAAATATGTATTGTCCATTCTGACCATATGCGACAGACGCCGCCCCCATATTGATGAGACGCATCTCGTCAAAGCGGCTTTCCTCCCCGCTGCCCAATATCCCCATGACCTGATATTCCCTCTGGCCAATGGCAATATATTTCTCTTTTCCCTTTTTCTTAATTTCCCTCTGATAATTTCTGCCCACCAGGGCAAGGGGCTTTTCCGAAAGGCAGTCCTCCTCAGAAAAAAAACGCCCAGATTCCACCTCTGGCAAGGATATGTCACCCCAGTAGCACACCCCCCGAACATCCTGCCCGGCCTCCAGACCGATTCGGAACACGATGCCAGCGCCATCTCCCTGCATCTGTCTGCCAAGGAAATTCATCACCGCCCCCTCTTCTTTCACACCCTCCACATCTACCTTGGTCTTATCCTCCGTATAAAATCCTCTAGAGAGCTTTTCCAATTCCCTCTTCCCATTGCGATTCATCCCAATCAGCATAGAACTAACAGTAAGAAGCACTAGAAGAAATCCAAGAAGCACTGTGCCCCCATGGAACCGATGCCTAACATTCCGAAACATTCCTTTCTCCCTTCTCGCATTATGGCAGCGCAATCTTCTTTTCCAGTTCCTCCTTGGACAAGAATTTTGCTCTCCCCTCTTCTATATAAGGCCTAATATCCCTTTTATCTTTATCCCATACATAAATGACATCCTTTGCTATCTCCCTGCCAAACTGCCGGACAGTCAGGCGCATTCCCAGAAAAGTCTTCTTCCTCTCTTCTTCCTCCCTGACAGACTCCTCCACATAATTCTGCGCCCCCTCCGTCATGGCATCGGCAATCTCGCCCACATCCCCATCATCCAGGATGTCCATCTCGCAGACACTCATATCGCCCTTCACCTTGCGCTTTAACTGAGGGTGCTCATGGGTCTCCAATTCCGAACGAATCTCTTCAAAGCAATACCGAAGCTTTTCTCCCTCTTTTCGCTCCCCCTCCACAATGTCTGACAATGCATACTTCCCCTTGTCCATCTCTTTTTCCGAGAGATAGTAGACCACCTTGGTCCTATATCGATCCCCATAGCGGAAAATATAGCGATATTTTTCCTTGCCCCCAGACTTGGCACTGACTTCCCACTGCACCACATTAGATTTGAAATCTGTCGTATAATGCCGAAAATAATACTCTCCCAGTTTTCTCACGTCTTCTTCCGATAATTCAGGTGTCTTTAGAGAAAAATCCATCACTCCCCGGCTACCTGACAAAAGGGACTGGTCAAGTACCCCTGGATATGCCACCATGTTTTCAAAATTCTCATTAGTAGATTTAAAATCTACTTTCTGCTCAATATTTTCAGACTGATACCATGCTTCCAGTCCACTCCTATGTGAGTCCGACGAATCATCCTCTTTCCCGTTGGCATCAGCAGACGGCTTCGCCTCCCCTGACCGTTTCTCCCCATCCGGCTTATTCTGCTGGCAGCCACCACAGACAAGCATCGCTGCCCCAAGGAACATCAAAACTCCTCTTTTCATCCTTCCCCTCCTACCTATAGAAGCAGAGGCTTCCTGAAAAGCCTCTGCTTCTAACTTTTCACCTTTCACCTTTCACCTTTCACTTTTCACCTAACGAAATGGCAACC
>CASGVX010000098.1 GCA_949346185.1 uncultured Lachnospiraceae bacterium | reverse complement strand
ATCCAGCAAATCCCCCCCTTGCCGGGAAGCGTCAATTAACAGCAATCCCCTGAGATACCAAATCAGCTCGCTGACAAATTGCCCCAAGTCCCTTCCCTGCATCATCATCTCGTCGATCAGTTCAATGCAGGACACCACGTCGCCCTGCACGATATTTCGGAACATCCGGCTATAGACGCTGGCATCCACCGCCCCCAGCACATCCAGCGCCTTTTCATAGGTCAGTTCCTGCCCCAGATAGAAGGCGATGCATTGGTCTAATAAGCTCAAAGCATCCCGCATAGAGCCATCCGCCACCTTGGCAATATACCGCAGAGCCTTCTCCTCTGCCTGCACCTGCTCCCTGTCCACCAGTTCCCGAAGCCTTCCCGCAATAGTATCAATGGTAATCCTGCGAAAATCATACCGCTGGCACCGGGAATGGATGGTTATGGGAATCTTGTGGGGCTCTGTCGTTGCCAGAATGAATATCACATAGGAAGGGGGCTCCTCCAGCGTCTTGAGCAGCGCATTAAATGCCCCCGTAGATAGCATATGCACCTCGTCGATAATATAGACTTTATACTTCCCCTCTGCCGGAGAATACTGTACTTCCTCTATAATCTCCCGAATATTCGCCACGCCATTGTTGGATGCCGCATCAATCTCAATCACATTCATGGAAGTCTGCCGATTGATTTTCCGACAGATTTCGCAATCATTGCAAGGATTCCCCTCCACCGGATGCATGCAATTCACCGCCTTTGCCAGAATCTTGGCAATGGTGGTCTTCCCCGTGCCCCTAGTGCCGCAGAACAAATAGGCATGGCCTATTCGCTCTGTCTGAATCTGGTTCCGCAGGGTAGTGACAATGTGTTCCTGCCCCTTTACCTCGTCAAACTCTCCCGGACGGAATTTCCGATACAATGCCGTATAAGCCATGCCTTTGCCTCCTAGTCAATCAATCGCCAAAGCAGATGCCCAGCCCCTTTGCCTCCTGGATTATCGTGGATTTGGGATCTACCACCTTCAGCTTGTCTGCCACTTCCTCCAAGGGAACCGGAACGATCTCTCCATCCCGCAATCCCACCATATATCCATACTGCTCCTTGATAATCAAACGGGCAGCAGCGGCGCCAAGTCGGCTTGAAATCACCCTGTCATAAGGGCTGGGCTCGCCCCCTCGCTGGGTATGCCCCGGCACCGTAATGCGCACTTCCTGCCCCGTGCGCTCCTGAATTTCCTGCCCCACTTGATAAGAGATGGACGGGAAGGGATTCTTCTTCCTCTTCTGCTTCAACTCCTTCTTGGACAGTGCCGCATCCTCCTTGGAGATGGCACCCTCAGCCACTGCCAGAATCGAAAAGCTCTTGCCCTCCTTTGTGCGCTTCTCCAAAGCGGCGACCACAGAATCAATGTCATAGGGAATTTCCGGCAGGAGGATAATGTCTGCACCTCCCGCAATC
Source organism: uncultured Lachnospiraceae bacterium (assembly GCA_949346185.1). Taxonomy (GTDB): domain Bacteria; phylum Bacillota; class Clostridia; order Lachnospirales; family Lachnospiraceae; genus Butyribacter. The sequence goes on along the minus strand of CASGVX010000098.1, from coordinate 6,193 downwards.
CCCGCATGGAGAGTCAGCCATCCCACCTTGTGACCCATCACTTCCACGATGAACACCCTGCCATGGGATGCCGCCGTGGTGTGAATGCAGTCAATGGCATTGGTAGCGATATTCACCGCGCTCTGGAATCCGAAAGTCATATCCGTGCCCCAGATATCATTGTCAATGGTCTTTGGCAGCGTCACCACATTACATCCCTCTTCCCGGAGAAGATTGGCAGTCTTGTGAGTGCCATTGCCCCCCAGAATCACCAGGCAGTCCAAATTCCATTTCCTGTAATTGGACTTCATCGCCTCCACCTTGTCCAGACCGTTCTCGTCCGGATCCCTCATATACTTGAATGGCTGCCTGGATGTCCCGATAATGGTGCCACCCTCTGTCAAAATCCCCGAGAAATCCCTAGATTGCAGAAGTCGGTAATTTCCATAAATCAATCCCTTATACCCTTCCAGAATACCATAGATTTCCACATCGCCGCCATAAGTCTGATACAATGTCTTGGCAACGCCCCGCATGGTAGCGTTCAGACTCTGGCAGTCACCGCCGCTTGTCAAAAATCCAACTCTCTTCATCCCGCACTCCGCCTTTCCTTATTATTAATTTGATGTTGGAGCCAAATGGCATATCGCCCCAACTGATGCTGCGGGTTCCTCGCCCAGCAGGATCGTTTCCGAGTACACGTACAAAATATTCATTGCACTAGGATAATTTTACCATACCCTTTAATATTCCGCAAACGATTTCTACCTATGCACGCAATCGCCAACCCGCACCGTGCTACCACTCGCTCCATGGTCAATTATAACATCCAGCAGGCTGCAAATTTACTTTCTGCCCCATTTTCCCTTGCCGGAAAACGTCGATTGCTCTTCCAATTCCCGCTCCCTCTTCTTCGTATAGCCCCATTTTTTATTTGCTGCCACATATAAAATGACAGAGCCTGCCACCGCCACCAGCAAAAACACCACCAGCATTTCCAGCGGAAGAATCCTCTCTCCCAAAATATCCACCTCCGTCTTCCCACTCTTTTTTCGTCGCATGCCACGCAATTCCCCCTCTTCTCTCCTTCACAAGCCAGACTTCAGGCTGGTAACAATATTTTAACACAAAGCAGAATCTCCTTCCATCTCAATTTTTCAAAACCCACGGTCACTTACGTTCTCACTTGCAACGCTAAAATATTTATCGTATCAGTTGACTGCATGGAGAAAATATGGTATAAAAAAACATAAAACCTTAACAGGAGTGGATTTTTCAAGAGAAATCTTTTTTCGCCACGCCATTGCATCATGCTATGGCGTGGCTTTTTTTAGGAGGATTAGCACGATGGAACAAACTTTTATGAAAGAACGAAATATCCTGCCCTTGGTGATTTCCATGTCCCTTCCCATGGTAACCTCCATGGCAGTCAATTCCCTATACAACATTATTGACAGCTATTTCGTAGCCCGGATCAGCGAAGATGCCATGACCGCCCTAGCCTTGGTCTATCCGGTACAGAATGCAATCAATGCCATTGCCATCGGATTCGGCGTAGGCATCAATGCATGCGCTGCATTTTACTTAGGCGCCGGCCAGCAAGCCCAAGCCAGCAAAACGGCCTCGCTAGGCATGATGCTCAGCTTCCTGCACGGTTTATTATTGATGTTCGCATCCATCGGGGGAATGCCCTTATTCCTAAGAAATTTTTCTTCCGACGAGGAAATCATCCGCTTGGCATTGGCATACTCCAGCAGGGCTTTTCTATTTTCCCCCGTCATAACCGTGGGATTGTCTTTCGAGAAGATATTCCAGTCCATTGGCAGCATGAAAATATCCATGTTCAGCATGATATGCGGCTGCGTGGCCAACATCATACTAGACCCGCTGCTGATTTTCGGCATCGGCTTCTTCCCGGCCATGGGCATCCACGGAGCCGCCTATGCCACCGGAATCGGACAATGCATCACCTTGGCTGCATACATATTATTTTACGTATTTTTCCATACTCCCATTATCATTCATTGGAAACAGATGGGATTCGATAGGGCAATCATAAAAAAAATGTATGGAGTGGGCATCTCTGCCACATTAAATCTGGCATTGCCTTCCCTGCTCATTTCCGTATTGAATGGCCTGCTCTCCTCATTTTCAGAAAAATACGTTCTGGTTCTTGGCGCTTATTACAAATTGCAGACGTTTATCTATCTCACCGCCAACGGAATCATCCAGGGCATCAGACCTCTCATGGGATACAACTTCGGAGCCAGGGAATATGGGCGGGTTAGAAAGATCCACCATACCGCACTGGCAATGAATATGGGAATCATGCTACTTGGCACCATATTATCCTGGCTCATTCCCGAACAATTAATCGGAATGTTTACAGATAATGCCGGCACAATCCATTCCGGCACAACAGCCCTGCATATTATCAGTCTGGGATTCATCATATCCGCTATCTCCATCACCTGCTCCGGCTCGCTGGAGGGTTTGGGCAAGGGTACCCAATCCTTGCTCATCTCCCTGATGAGATATGTGGTTGTCATCATTCCAGCAGCCTATATCTTTTGCAGGTTTTTCGGGGCAATAGGCGTATGGGCAGCCTTCTGCCTTACAGAATATATCACGGCAGGGTTCGCATTCATTGTCTATGTAAGGGAACTTTCTAAAACCAATAAATTATCAAGCCGCCTTCCCTGCAGATGAGGATTGCAATAATCCTCCACGTCCTTTCGGACAATCATGAAATAAAAAACCCCTGCCAATTCTTCTGTTCCACAGAGAAACGGCAGGGGTTTCTTCCTACGATTTCATAATGCAATCCGGCTACTCTGCCTAAGCCAATCGCTGGCAGGCAGAACGATGGCTTCTATAACTTGTACAGCGGGCCATAGGCAGCGCAGGCACGGTAATCCTGCCCCTCCTTATCCATGCCGAAGGCATTCCACGCTGAGGGACGGAAGATGTCCTCCTCCGGCACATTGTGCATGCACACCGGTATGCGAAGGATAGAAGCCAAGGTAATCAAATCTGCACCGATATGCCCGTAACTGATGGCTCCGTGGTTAGCCCCCCAATTGTTCATCACATCATAGGCCGTCTTAAAAGCGCCCTTCCCCGTGGTGCGAGGCGCAAACCATGTACAAGGCCAAGTGTAATCCGTACGCTTCCACAACTTGTCAGAAACTTCATCCGGCAGCTGCACCGTATGTCCCTCGCAAATCTGCAGCACCGGCCCCAAGCCCTTCACCAGATTCAGACGGATCATCGTAACCGGCATCTCTGCCCTTGTAAGGTATCTGGAAGAGAATCCGCCGCCACGGAAATATCCCTGGTCAGCCGCACACCACTCCGTGGCTTCCAGACAAGCCTTCTGATCCTCCTCAGTCATCTCCCAGAATGGCTTCATCACGCCCTCGCCATCGGCATCCTTCACCTCGCCGCAGGCATCTAGGCAGGCGGCGCCAGAATTGATCAAGTGCAGGAATCCTCCCGCCTCCTTGGCAATGCCCTCCAGTTCGTATCCCGTAGCCTTCTTCACAGCATTCGGGCTCCAGTATGTACGCACGTCTGCAAAAATCTGCGCCCTGCCGGTAAGCAGCTTCATAAACAGCATGCCAATGCCGTTAAGCACATCATTTTCCGTAGCCAGAATATATGGTTCCCTAGCGCCATTCCAGTCAAAGGAAGAATTGAGCAAAGCCTCTGCGAAGTCTCCATTGGGATAGAAATCCGTCCACTGCCTCTGTCCCTGGAATCCTGCGGCGATGGCATTGTGCCCCACCATCTCCTCCTCTCTACCCTCTGGAAGATTATTATTTCCGTTCATCAAATCCTTGATGATGCACATCATCTTCACCACGAACTCCCAGTCTCTCTCCTTCTGCTCATCACTCCTCTTCACAAACTCCGGATTCTTATCCCATCCCTCCTTGCAGTGGGACTTGGTCCAGGAGAGAGCCTTTTCATATTCCTTCTCATCATAGATGCCCTCTGTCATGCGGCGGATAATCTCCACCTCATCCACAGATTCCACTCTCATTCCCAAATACTCTTCGATAAAGTTGGGATCAATAATGGATCCGGCAATTCCCATGGTAACGGAACCGATCTGCAGCCAGGATTTCCCTCGCATAGTGGCAGCCGCCACGGCAGCCCGACCAAATCGCAGCAGCTTCTCCTGCACATCCTCCGGAATATCGGTGCAATCCGCCTCCTGCACATCCCTCCCATAAATGCCGAAAGCCGGAAGCCCCTTCTGGGCATGCCCTGCCAACACTGCCGCCAGATATACCGCGCCGGGCCTCTCCGTCCCATTAAATCCCCACACGCCTTTGATGGTGTGCTGATCCATATCCATGGTCTCGGAACCATAGCACCAGCAGGGCGTCACCGTGAGGGTGATGTCCACCCCTGCCTTCTTAAATTTATCTGCACAGGCAGCCGCCTCTGCCACCCTTCCTATGGTGGTGTCCGCAATAATCACCTTCACAGGTTCCCCATTAGAATAACAGATGTTCCTGCGGAATAATTCTGCCGCACTCTTGGCCATATTCATGGTCTGCTCTTCCAAGGACTCCCTTACTTTCAATGGTCCCCGCCTGCCGTCAATGGTGGGACGTATTCCGATTACCGGATAATCTCCAATCAATCTGCTCTCTGCCATGTCACTTCGCCATCCTTTCTCTTGATAATATTGACATATGTTCTAAAAATAACATGTTCTTTTGGACATATATACGAATCCCTTTCATAATTATACTACACCTTTGTAAAAAATGCACGAAAAACATTGAAAATTTTGCGACCCCATTCAAAAAGCCGTTACTATTCAATTCACAGTCGATGCAAAAGGATAGCAAATTTGTAGCAAGAAACACATGACAGCATCCCATCTCCCCAGATTATGAATCATTCCCATCTTCAGACGCTGCATTTCATCCCCAAATATCTATAAATAGGAACAATCTTCCTATTTTTTCAGCAATATTTAACAAACCATTCTAATTTTTTTCTTATATTTTTATTGCAAATATACATGAAATATACTAGAATAAAAAGGTGAGAAAATCATTCAATTATCTATATATTTAAGAAAGGACGGATGAACAAAATGGAAAACATGCCAAAAATTAAAATCGGTATCGTTGCAGTGAGCAGAGACTGCTTCCCGGAATCACTCTCTGTAGACCGCAGGAAAGCGCTGGTAAAGGCTTACACGGACAAATATGATGCGGCGGACATCTACGAGTGCCCCATCTGCATCGTGGAGAGCGAAATCCACATGGTACAGGCTCTTGAGGATATCAAGAAAGCAGGGTGCAACGCCCTCTGCGTCTATCTTGGAAACTTCGGCCCAGAGATTTCTGAAACCCTTCTGGCAAAGCACTTTGACGGTCCCAAGATGTTCGTGGCTGCTGCCGAGGAGACAGGCAATAGTCTGCTAGATGGCCGAGGCGACGCATACTGCGGAATGCTCAATGCCAGCTACAATTTGAAACTCCGCAACGTGAAGGCTTACATTCCGGAATATCCCGTGGGAACTGCCGAGGAATGTGCCGACATGATCAATGAGTTCGTGCCAATCGCACGGGCCGTGGCAGCGCTGAATGACTTGAAGATCATCAGTTTCGGCCCACGCCCGCTGAACTTTCTGGCCTGCAACGCCCCCATCAAGCAGCTCTACAATCTGGGCGTGGAAATCGAGGAGAACTCAGAGCTCGACCTCTTTGAATCCTTCAACAACCATGCCGGAGACGCCCGCATTGCCGATGTGGTAAAGGATATGGAGGCAGAGTTGGGCGCGGGCAATAAGAAGCCCGAGATCCTAGAAAAACTGGCACAGTATGAACTGACGCTCCTCGACTGGATTGATGCCCACAAGGGCTACAGAAAATACGTTGCCATCGCAGGAAAGTGCTGGCCCGCATTCCAGACGCAGTTCGGATTCGTTCCTTGCTATGTAAACAGCCGTCTGACCAAGCAGGGCATTCCCGTATCCTGCGAGGTGGATATCTACGGATGCCTCAGCGAGTTTATCGGAACGGTCATCAGCCAGGACGCTGTCACCCTTCTGGATATCAATAACTCCGTGCCCGCTGACCTCTACGAGGAGGATATCAAGGGCAAGTTTGACTACACATTGAAGGATACCTTCATGGGATTCCACTGCGGAAATACCCCATCCAATAAATTGTCCTTCTGCGAGATG
>CASGVX010000097.1 GCA_949346185.1 uncultured Lachnospiraceae bacterium | reverse complement strand
GGAGCGGTTGTTTGAGGAGTTAAGCATGGCGGAAGCCGCCTTGGAAGGCATGGAGGAGAGTTATCGGAATGAGATCGAGGCCGGAGGGCTGGGGGAGGACTTCCGCATGCTGGACAAATTGTCCCTGCTGATTTCTAACAGCGTATTTGCGGATTTGGAGGACGCAGGGACGGAGGAAAAGGTCACCCGGGAGATGGCAGATCGGGTTGCTGCAGAATTAATTGAGGAGTGCAAGGCCTTCTTTCAAGGAAAGAGCAGGATGCTGCGCCGGGCCGTGATGGCAAATACTTTGGAGAAGATGCCGGTGTTTTTCACCAGTGCCCAGGAGGTGGCTGATTATGTGACCGACGCCCTATCGGGCTGTGATGATGAGGCGGAAAAGTATGCGGCCAAGCAACTACTGATGGAGATGATGGGATAGGGGATATGGCGGTGGCATGCGCGGCGTGTCAGGGGAAGACCCTGCGTTAGGAGAGCGATCGAAGGAGGACGAGGATGTTTCACTTTCACGGAAAGATTTACATGGATGAAAAAGTGAAAGAAAAGCCCGGCAAATACCGAAAAATGGTGGAAAGAAGGCGGGGCTTGCGCCGCTGCTTCGTGATTACCCTTCCCGTAAATAGTGAAAATTCTCTGGAGATGTATTCTTCCAGGGAATTTTGGTTTCAGCATTATCGGAAAATGGGATTGGAGATTGTGGGACTGGCGGCGGACAGGAATGGAGCGGAGTCTTTGCTGTGCCAGATTGCCCTGGATGTTTACCGCACCTACCAGGTGGTGGATGCCAGCCATGTGAAATCTTATTTTTTGGGAAAGGGGGAATAGCGTGGGGATTGTGTTGGGGGTTCTGGGAACCCTTGGAAAGATATTGCTCTGGCTGCTGGGGATATTCTGTGTCTTGGTGCTATTGCTCCTTTTCTATCCGATCAAGTATCAGGCGCAGGGGGAATGGAAGGAAGGCGCCAAGGCGCAGGGAAGGCTGCAATGGTTCTGGTTTCTGGTGAGAATCTATGTTTCCTACGAGGAGGATTTCCAGTGGAAGATTCGTCTTCTAGGATTTGATTTGATGAAGATTATGGAGGGAAATCCGGGTGGCAGAAGGAAAAAGAGGAGGAAGAAATCTGCCGGAACTGGAGTTGGGATACGCAATCGTCGGCAAATGGAAGGACATGCAGGGGGAGAAGGCCGCCGGGAGAGCGTTCGGATTGGAGAAGAGGGAGAAGGCCGCCGAGAGAGCGTTCAGAGCGGAGAAGGGGGAGAAGGTGACCAGAAGGGAGTGCGGATAGAGGGGAAGGCTGATGCAGGGCGCATTCAGACTGGGATGGGTGAGGCAAGCGTTCCGGAAGAGCCTCAGAGAGACGAAAAAGTGCAGGGCAGATGGGGAGAGAGAAATCCTTTCAAGAAATGGTGGCGCAAATTTCGACATTTTATAATACAGTGCAAAAGATTTTTTCAGAATTTGCGGCGCAAGGCGGGATTTGCCAAGGACATGGCTTCTTTGCTCAGGGAGGACAATTCTAGGGAACTGGTTTGCATATTGAAGGATAATGTGTTACATTTATGGAGAAAATTAAAACCAAAAGTGTTTCGCGCGCATTTGCTTTTTGGAACGGGGAATCCAGCCTCCACGGGGCAGATTCTAGGCGTATTTGCCATCCTTTATGCTTGGTATGGCGACGGTGTTCGCATTGTGCCGGATTTTGAGCGGAAGGTTTTGGAGGGGGATTTTTTTTTCAGGGGCGGCATATCAATTTTTACCCTTTTGCTGGTATATTTTCGCATGTTCCGCAGCCACGAGTGGGAATGCTTTAAGAAGGAATATGACAGGCTGACTGCCACGATTCACGGCGAATTCTAGAATAGAATGGATGGTAATGTGTTGGCTGTAAAGATATGAAGGAGGAAATATTAATGGGAGAAAATAATTTTAAGGGGACGGTGGAGTCATTGTTTCATGGGATGGAAGGGTTTGTCACTAGCAAGACTGTGGTGGGGGATGCGGTGAAATTTGACGATGGGACGATTATCCTGCCTCTGGTGGATGTCAGCTTTGGCGTGGCAGCAGGCGCCTTTTCTGAGCATAATAAGAAGGACAATGGCGCAGGAGGCATGGGTGGCAAGATTCAGCCCAGTGCGATCCTGGTCATTAAGGATGGGCAGACTAGGCTTGTGAATGTGAAGAATCAGGACGGCATCACCAAAGTGCTGGATATGGTGCCGGATTTCGTGGACAAGTTTACGGCGGGCAAGAAGAAGGAGAAGGACAGCGATGCAGAGGGGGAGGAGGAATAGTTCCTCCCGGCTGGCTGATTTGGCAGAGCGGCTTCGCTTGGCAAAAGAATGCCATGGGAGGTGCGATCTTGAAACTAATTCGATAGAGGCATTGGAGATATCTGTGAAAATATTTTGAATTTTTGCTTGCATTCTACGACAGATTTTGGTAGAATGTTCATGTTGTGCAAATGAGAACTGATTATATTTTAGATAAATCAGAGCAAGCAGGATTAGAGTGAAGGAGGTGCTTACGATGGCAAAATGTGCAGTTTGTGGAAAGAGCGTTCACTTTGGTAACAGAGTGAGTCATTCACATAGAAGGAGCAATAAGATGTGGAAGCCTAATATCAAGTCAATTAGGGTGAAAGTGAATGGCGGCACAAAGAAGATGCCAGTATGTACAGGATGTTTACGTTCTGGAGCTGTAGAGCGTGCGTAGGCACTTGTTTCTTAATTGGATAGTATTGGTATAGTATCGGAACCGATTTCGGTTCCGATTTTTTTGTTAGGGCATTGTCATATTCTTATTTTTCATGAAATACGCAATCGGTCACTATCAGGTCACTATCTGATGGCTCTATTTGGTCTAATGAAAGCGTATTGCCATCGCTTTTTTCTTCCGTTTCGTATTCCCCGGTTAAAATGTCGTTTGGGGTTATCCTGAGTGCCTGCCTTATTTTGAGGAGGAGTTTCAGGGAGATTCCGTTGGAGCCGCTTTCCACGTGGCTGATGTGGTCGGTGGTGACTCCTGCTGCCTCGGCCAGTTCTGCCTGGGTATTAAATATGAGTTTTGGAACGGCAAAGTATTCCGAAATTCTGGAAAAATATATACAGGATGCGAGGAAGCAGGGAATACTATTGTAATTGGCTTCCGAAGTAATATTAGGAACATCGCCGCAAATTAACCACAAAATAAGTTATAACCTAAGAGCAAACAGGCTAAAATAATCAAGATGGTTAGAAAGCTGTTTTCTAAAAAAAACATGATGGTCATGCCGATGGCAATCCAGAATAGTATAAAGCCGCACATACGTTTCATATAATCACATCCGTTCTATTGCTATTGTTGCTGTTCCCAATTTATGGAAGTTTGCAGATTGCATAGGGATATTTGATATGTTATACTATTTTATGATTGCAAATCGGAAAGAATGACATAAAATTTAGAAATAGGAGGAAGGCATATGAAGGGGAAAATGACTACCGAGATGGGTGAAATCATTATCGACCGGGACGTGCTTGCCAAGTATGCGGGCATTGCCACCACGGACTGCATCGGCATCGTGGGCATGGCATCTGTCAATGTGAAGGATGGCGTGACCAGGCTATTGAAGCGAGAAAATGCCAGCCGGGGGGTCAATGTCTATGTGGCTGACAATAGAATAAAAATAGAGCTTCATGTGATAGTGGCATATGGGGTGAGCATCCGCGCCGTGGCACAGAATGTTCTGGAGAGCGTACGATATAAAGTGCAGGAGTTTACCGGGCTCACGGTGGAAAGCATTAACGTCATAGTGGAAGGCGTGCGCATTGTGGACGAAGATTAAGAGAAAGCCTGTTGTTACGATTCACAGCCGACTAATTTGCGAGGAGGAGCGAAAAGTGAGTATAAATACAATTGATTCTGGCATGATTCAGAAAATGTTTCTGGCGGGGGCGAAGGCGTTAGAGGCAAAGAAAGAGTATATCAATGAGTTGAACGTGTTCCCTGTGCCTGACGGGGATACCGGAACCAATATGACCATGACGATTATGTCGGCGGCAAAGGAAGTGAGCATGCTGCAGAAGCCAGGGATGGATGAACTAGCCAAGGCGATTTCCAGCGGTTCCCTGCGGGGGGCAAGGGGAAATTCCGGCGTAATCATGTCCCAGATTTTTCGAGGGTTTGTAAAATCCATCAAGGGAAATGATACATTGGATGTGACGGTGCTGGGCAATGCCATAGGCCATGCGGCGGAAACTGCCTACAAGGCGGTGATGAAGCCCAAGGAGGGAACCATCCTCACAGTGGCGAAAGCCGGGGCTGACAGGGCGAAGGAACTTCTGATGGAAGGGCAAATCACAGATTTGGCGAAGTTCTGCGATGAGGTGGCGGAAAGTATGGAAGAGACGCTTCTGCGCACGCCGGATATGCTGCCGGTGCTAAAGCAGGCGGGCGTGGTGGATTCCGGAGGGGAAGGTCTGATGACCTTCATTCGGGGTGCGCTGGACGCCCTGAATGGCAGGACGGCAGACTTTACCATCAAGGTGGCGGGAAGCACCCAGCTAGTCCAAGCCAGCAAGGCTGGCGAGGCAGATATCAAGTATGGCTACTGTACTGAGTTTATCATTATGCTAGAGCGCAATGAGAATGTGGTGGAGGGTCAGTTGAAAGAGTATCTGCAGAAAATCGGAGACTGCGTGGTAGTGGTGGCGGATGATGATATCGTAAAAGTCCATGTGCACACGAATGATCCGGGTCTGGCGATTCAGAAAGCCCTATCCTTCGGCTCCCTCACCAGCATGAAGATTGACAATATGCGGGAGGAACATCAGGAGAAGCTGATTAAAGATGCGGAAAAAGTCGCCAGAGGCGAGAAGGTCCAGGGTGAGATGCCCCGCAAGAAAGTGGGATTTATCGCGGTATCTGCCGGTGAGGGTCTCTCTGAGCTATTCAAAGACCTGGGCGTGGATTATGTGATTGAAGGCGGTCAGACCATGAATCCCAGCACGGAGGATTTGCTGGATGCCATTGCCAAAGTCAATGCGGATAGCATTTTCATCCTTCCAAATAATGGAAATATTATTCTTGCCGCCAATCAGGCAAAGGATTTGACAGAGGATAAGGAGATTGTGGTGATTGCCTCCAAAAACATTCCCCAGGGAATTGCCGCCATGATTAATTACATGGAGGGCAGGAGCGATGATGAAAACAAAGAGAATATGGAATCAGAGATGAAGAGCATCAAATCCGGCCAAGTAACTTACGCCGTGCGGGATACCAATATGGATGGAAAAGAAATCAAGCAGGGCAATTATATGGGATTGACGGATAAGACCATCCTGTCTGTGGCGGAATCTGCTCAGGAGGCAGCCGAGGAATTGATTCTGGCTCTTCTGGATGAGGATTCCGAATTGCTGAGCCTATATTATGGTGCGGAGACTACGGCGGAGGAAGCGGAGGCATTGGCAGATGCGATTCTGGAGGAACATGACGAAATAGATGTGGAAGTCCAGTTTGGCGGGCAGCCGATTTATTCTTATTTTATTTCCGTAGAGTAGTGAAGGCATGCCGGGGAGCGTGAAGGATTGCGCTCCCCTTTTATATATGGAGTTTTCCAGTGGCATCGGGGCTGCTTGCGAATGGATGATTAGGATTTGATGGAAGAGGAAACGGAACGGAAGGCAGGGTTGCCGTGATGGAAGAGGAAGCGGCATCCGCAGACGCAGGAGAGCAGGTGAATCATGGAAGGGACGGACAGCATACGGACAATCAAGGGCGTGGGGGAGAAGAGTGAGAAATTATTTGCCAAGGTGGGCGTGACGAATGTGGAGGAACTGATTTCCTACTATCCCAGAGAATATGATATCTTTACAAATATTCAGCCCATCTCCTCTGTCAGAGAGGGGGAGACGGTGGTGCTGGAAGGAAGCTTTGCGGACAGACCCCGCATGGCAAATGCCAGAGGATTGAAGATCATCTCTGCAAGATTCCAGGATGCCTCGGGAAAACTGCATGTCAGCTGGTTTAACATGCCGTATCTAATGCGCTCCCTGAAAATGGGGAAGCGATATATCCTGCGGGGAAGAATCGTACAGAAGAATGGCATGCTGCAGATGACCCAGCCAAAGATGCTGACGGAGCAGGAATATGCAAATCAGCTGGGGAAGCTGCAGCCGGTGTATCCCCTGACGGCGGGGCTGACCAATCACGCCGTGACAAAGGCGGTGGCCCAGGCATTGGGAGAGTATGATTTCGAGACGGATTTCCTGCCTCTGGAGATTAGGAAGAAATATGGTCTGTCCCTGCGGAAGAAAGCGGTGCAGCAACTGCATTTTCCCGACAGCAAGGAGGCATATGGGGAGGCTAGGCGCAGAATTGTCTTTGAGGAATTTTTTCTTTTCTCTCTGGCTCTGCATTACATGAAGATGCATAAAAAGGCCATTCCCTCACAATATATTCTTTTGCCGGGGGAAAGGACGGAAAGGCTGCTGGAAGCATTTCCCTTTCAGTTGACGGAGGGGCAGAATCGGGCGTGGGAACAGGTGCGGCAGGACTTGGCATCAGGCATTGTGATGAATCGCTTGATTCAGGGGGATGTGGGGTCTGGAAAGACGGTGATTGCCCTGCTCGCCCTGCTGTGCGCTGCGGAGTCGGGGCATCAGGGGGCGATGATGGTGCCTACGGAAGTACTGGCGGTGCAGCACTATGAAGAGTTTCTAAACTATTTAGAACCCTTGGGCATTCGGGTGGCTCTGCTTACCGGCTCCTTGAATGCCGGGGGAAAGCGGGACATAAAGGCAAGGATTGCCCGGGGAGAGGTGGATATTGTTCTGGGAACCCATGCGCTGATCTGGGAGGACGTGGTGTTTCAGGACTTGGCACTGGTGGTCACGGACGAGCAGCATCGCTTTGGGGTGAAGCAGCGGGAGCATTTTTCTGAGAAGGGGAACCATCCCCATATTCTGGTCATGAGTGCAACTCCCATCCCTAGGACTTTGGCGATCATTCTGTACGGTGATTTGGATGTGTCGGTGATTGACGGGCTCCCGGCGGAGCGGCTGCCCATCAGGAATTGTGCCGTGGAGACATCCTATCGCCCTCAGGCGTACCGTTTCATGCAGAGGCAGGTGGGGGAAGGGCATCAGGCCTATATCATCTGTCCCATGGTGGAGGAGAGCGAGAATACGGAGGCGGAGAATGTAATAGATTACGCCGCAAGCCTCCGGGAAGTGATGCCTCCCTCTGTCTGCATCGCCCATCTCCACGGAAAGATGCGCCCGGCGGAAAAAAATCAGATCATGGAGGATTTTGCCGCAGGAAATATTGACATTCTAGTCTCCACCACGGTCATTGAAGTGGGAATCAACGTACCCAATGCCACGGTGATGATGATAGAGAATGCAGAGCGGTTCGGCCTGGCCCAGCTCCACCAGCTGAGGGGAAGGGTGGGAAGGGGCAAGGCGCAGTCCTATTGCATATTTATGGCAGGAAATCCCTCCAAGGAGACTATGGAGCGTCTGCGGGTGATTGAGGGCTCCAATGACGGATTTTATGTGGCCAGAAAGGATTTGGAACTGCGGGGGCCGGGGGATTTATTTGGCATCAGACAGAGCGGCGACCTCTTTTTCCAGCTGGCGGACATCTATCAGGATGCGAAGGAACTGCAGCAGGCCAATGAGGC
>CASGVX010000096.1 GCA_949346185.1 uncultured Lachnospiraceae bacterium | reverse complement strand
GGTATATTCCTTCACATAGGTGCTATTGTCATAAACCTGAGACTCATGAGTTGCAGGCCCATAGAAAAATCCCGTGGTATACTGCCGGTACGTGCACTTTGATATCTCCTGCCGATAATACTCCAGACGGGATTCATACAGCTCTGGAGAGGCAAAATAATCATCAATGGCCTGTCGGTATGTCCTAGCCACATCCGCCACGTAAAGAGCCGTCTTCATCCGCCCCTCGATTTTAAAGCTGTCAATCCCGGCCTCCACCAAGTCCGGAATATGCTCTATCATGCACAAATCCTTGGAATTAAAAATATACGTTCCCCGCTCATTCTCCTCCACCGGAAGATATTCCCCGGGACGGTTCTCCTCCATAAGATAGTATTTCCAACGGCAGGGATGGGTACAGGCACCTAGGTTGGCATCCCTCCCTGTAAAATAATTGCTCAGGAGGCACCTGCCGGAATAGGAAATGCACATGGCGCCGTGAACAAAAGTTTCAATCTCCAGCTCCTGGGGAATATTTTCCCGAATTTCCTTTATCTCCCCTATCGTCAGTTCCCTGGCAGAAACCACCCGCCTGGCTCCCTGCTGGTGCCAGAAAAGATATGTCCCAAAATTCACATTATTTGCCTGCGTGCTGATATGCACCTCGATTTCCGGGCATACCTCCCTAGCAATAGCAAATACCCCGGGGTCAGAAATAATCAAGGCGTCGGGGCCGATCTTTTTCAACGCTTCAAAATACCTCCGGATCCCCTCCAAATCCCTGTTATGAGCCGTAATATTCGCCGTGACGAACACCCGCTTCCCATGGGCATGGGCAAATGCAATTCCCTCCTCCATCTCCTCCATGGAAAAGTTCTTCGCCTTCGCCCGCAATCCGTACAGATCGCCCCCGATATATACCGCATCCGCTCCATAAATCACCGCTACCTTCAGAACCTCCAGACTGCTGGCAGGCACTAGAAGTTCCGGCTTTCCATTCTCTAACATAATCCTCTCCATTCTATCCATGCAAAAACACAACAAGCGTATGACCTGTTTATAGTTAGCAAAAAAGGACTAGATTTTTCCAGCCCTTCTCGCTCTATGCCAAATGCCATTTTTTCCATTGTAACATTTTTAATGATAGGATGCAATCAGAAATATTACGGCAGATAGCAGAGGGGAAAGCAATTTTAATACAATTTTTACACATGCTGTATAATTTAATTAGTTTTACATATGATAAGCGAATCAATAGAACTAATTTCGGTAGGAGGCGTTAATATGTCTATAGAAACGATAATTAATAGGCAAAATGCTATTAGGCAGATCCTATTAATTTGCCTAAACAACAAATTTATGCAAAAGCAGTCAAAACGTCTTAAAATCCAAAATATTATGTATCTACGTTATAATGGATATATGCATCCATCATCACATTACTCTTTACATGTTGCACATCTCTTGATATAATCAAGGTAGTAATATGCACATCCAGCCAACAAAGGAGGTGACAGTATGCCGACTGGTATCGAAGTAACCAAGCAAGCACTTGACGATTTTAAAAAAATACAAAAGTACATGTTGCTAGCCAGAAAAGAAAACGCCGTTGAAACGTATGCCGAATTAAAAGACGAATACTTGACTATCAAAGCATTATTACAAGCATCAGGCGTGAACATGACAGACATTGACAAAATCAAAGAATAATAATTTGATAGCATACTCCTAGAAATCACAGAACCAGACGAAAAATAGACATGCTTCAAGGTGCGAAGTCCGTCAATTACCAAGGCTTTGCACCTCTTGTTTTGCCAATGTATCTACCTATCTCTAAATATATCAATCCTCATATGTTGAACAGTCGCTAGATCCCATGCAAATGCATTTCAATTTGTAGCAACTTTTGCTTTTCTTATTGTAATGAATACAACGCCTCTTATCCCTTCCTATAATGTCAAGCCCTGAATCATTAATTTTTCCGGCTTTTCTTTAAATTGTCACCTCATAAAACAGAGCCAAAAGTGTAGAACAGTCATTGCATCTTGTACTGAACAGCTAAAAGAGGGTATGGCTTTTAAAGCATCCGGTTTTTTGCTTTATAAAGGCCATAAATCCTCTGACAACTTTGATGGTGAACCTTCCATGTCTAATGGCATCATGTGCCAACTTCCTTCGTCCCACCTGTTCATACACCGAGTGCCCGCTAAGCTTTTGACAGGGTCTTGCCCTACGGAGAGAACTACTGCAGGCTACGACTCTTGTTTGTATCTTGATTTTACTGACCTGCCCGTTCCAAAGGGTATGGGTATTCCGTGGACGCTTGCCCTGTCTCAATATTATATATGGTGAACGATAAGGAAGCCCGTGGTCTCTTACAGCCGAAGCAGGCCAATGGACTGGATTAGCAGCACGAAGAGAAGCACTGGCGCCAGCACCTTCATCATAGCAACATACAATCCTTTTCTGTTAAAACGGTATCCCCCAAGGCTCACTTCGTCAATAATTGTCTCCGGCTTCACAACCCACCCAATCAATATGCAGGTCAGAAGCGCCACAAGGGGCATCAGGCAGTTATTGCTGATATAATCCAGCACATCCAGCACCTGGCCCGTGGCGCCATTGGGAAGCTTCAACTCAAAATACAGCACATTGTATCCCAGGCAAACCACGACAGCCCCCACAAGGCCATAGACAGTCACCAGGGCAGTACTCTTCCTTCTGGAAAAATGGAATCCATCCATGATGCTGGACACGATTGCCTCCATGACTGACACGGCAGAAGTCACTGCCGCAAAGATCACCATCAGGAAAAATAGAATCCCCACCACAGGGCCCGCCTTCCCCATGGCCGCAAAGACCTTGGGCAGGGAAACGAACATCAGACCCGGGCCTGCGCTCATCCCTTCCGTTCCCATAAAGGTAAACACTGCCGGCACGATCATCAGTCCCGCAAGAAGCGCCACCACCGTATCGAAAATCTCAATCTGATTGATGGATTTCATCAAATTGACATCCTTCCTCACATACGAGCCATAGGCAATCATAATGCCCATTGCCACGCTGATAGAAAAGAACAGCTGCCCCATGGCATCCATCAGAATCACAAAAAAATCCTTCAGAGATATCCCGGTAAAATCAGGTATCAGATATATTTTCAAGCCCTGCAGACCCGTTCTGGTCACCCCATTGCCATCCGTGTGGCTGATGGTCAGGGAATATACTGAAATGCCAATGATCAGCACCAGCAGCAGGGGCATCAATATCTTGCTGTACTTCTCAATTCCTTTGTTCACCCCGCAGAATACCACGACAGCAGTCAATGCCAAGAATACCACCATCCAGATAATGGGCTCTTCCTGCCCTGTGATATATCCGGTGAAATAACCATCCTCCGCAGCCGCCTTTCCCTGACCCGTGATATAAATTGTGAAATATTTGATTACCCAGCCACCAATGGCACAGTAATAGGGCAGGATAATAATCGGCACCAGACAAGCCAGCACGCCAATCCCTTTCCACTTCTTATGTATTTTCCCATAGGCGGTCAGTGGGCTCTGCTTGGTCTTGCGGCCGATGGCGATCTCCGTAGTCAGCAATGCGAAGCCAAAGGTCAAGGCCAATACGATGTAGCACAAGATGAATACGCCTCCGTGATCCTTCGCCGCCAGATAGGGAAACCTCCAGATATTCCCCAGTCCCACGGCACTTCCTGCCGCCGCCAGCACAAATCCAATGGTGCCGGAAAAATTACCTCGTTTTTTCTCACTCATTCACTCTTCTCCTCCCTAAAATAATTATAGTTATTCTAACATTACTAATGCCAAAAAGCAAATCAATGCCCCCGCTAAAGTATACATATACAACCATGATTGGCAAGAGAGAATGTTAATTTTTCCGATAGCAGCCAAATTGACGGTGACTATGCTTAATAAAGCTCAGGCTCTCATTTTGTGAAGAGATATTCTGGCGAACAGGAGCAGCCTATTTGTAGTACACTACCTTATAAATATATCCTCCGGATTCATCATACAGTTTTTCAAATCGCACGAACTCGTTGTCTATATCTATAGGAACCGTGGAGGCAATATACTTTATCTCCGCCTTCTTAATGTCCCGGTATGAAAGGTGCAGAAACATCGCATCTTCCTGTATCAGCTCCATGCTGGTCTCTCCTTCGGTAAAGGTTACCACCACATGAGCATATCGATTGTATACAAAGTCATATTTCCCTGCCTCGTCTAATTTCCTCCATAAATCCATATTGGGATAAGTATTGACAGAATTGATCGTGGGCGCACCACACGCCACCGTCAGTGCTGGAATCACTAGTCCACCATATGCAATCCACTTGGCCCTCTTATCCTTTGATGCGACTTTTTCTATCTCCTGTGCCATCGGCTTAGAGTAAATGGCATCCATCCCTTTTACAATCGGCCTGACATATGCGCCATTGGCAACTGCTATCAGGATAATTACAATGAGCCCATAATGATAAAACCTTTTATTGACCTTGGCCAGACAGCAGGCAAAGACAAAAAATAGGACGACAGCACTCACAAATAAATATACTTTTCCCATGTAATCCGGCATGTACCAATTTGCGATGGCCACCGCAGCGCAGGATGCAATCCCTGCAATGGCAAATGCATATTTCTTCTTCATTCTGATTTCCACATCATAATGCGATATCGCCGCAACAAATAATACAACCTGTGCATATCCTAAAATATCAATACACCTAGTGGATGTAGTATTAGTCATCAGCGTCAAGGTCGCCACGACTTTTGGAAGTCCCACTGTCGTATATATTCCCAGAAAAAGAGAAATTAGCAAAAGCCCTGTGACCAGCCAATCCTTCTTTTTCATTTTAATCCATACATATCCTGCAATTATTAACGGCAAAGGAAACAACGACAGATACATGCCGCTTTCCGATGGGTTTGCATAAGAAACGTATGGAAACAGCAAGGCTCCAATATAATTAAACAATTTTGGCAAAGAAAATCCGCCATAATCGACACGTCCTCCAGGATAGACTGTCTGGGTAATTGATGCGATATATTCCCTCTGCGCCATCAGATTATCGGCGACCAT
This sequence comes from uncultured Lachnospiraceae bacterium, assembly GCA_949346185.1. GTDB lineage: Bacteria > Bacillota > Clostridia > Lachnospirales > Lachnospiraceae > Butyribacter. Next base: position 2,635 of record CASGVX010000096.1, on the reverse strand, counting down.
GACAATGCATAATACTAAGGCAGCCGCAAATATCCCCCAATCCTTTATGGTCATCGCCTTAATCTTGCCCCACATTTCATGGATAATCCAGACAAAAATAGCCAGCGATACATATCCCATGGGAACCTGCCATGCGGGATACAAGCCAACCACAAAGAGCGTCGCCGCACATGCCGTCCCATATCCGAATAGCATTTTCTTCTTCCAAGATTCACTGTTGAAGAAATAATAAGCGCATACGAGAGCAGCCGGCGCATATAATATCTGAGCCGGAAATCCCCACCATAGATAGTGGGAAGACAGCACCACCATGCATGCGCCGCAGGCAGAGAGAAGTCTTCTTCTGGAAGAAATAATATAAAACATTTCTAAGTTCATTAAAAACGCCAAAAAAATTGTCGCATACCATTGATACGAATACAGACTATCGCTTCCAAAAACAGAAACCACCTTGCCAACTAAGTTGATGGGATTCAATAGGGAAATAATTGTGGTTCTCACCATTACCGTATTGGTACCGCGTAGAATATAATTATAATTTCCTGAAGATCCATCCAAATATTTGGCCGACAAACTATTTGGCAAACTGACCATCCACTCATCGCTCCGAATATCCCTCGTCTGTCCCAGCACTGGCTGAATATAATCGTTCCCTGCGCCAGGCTGTACATACATGTCAAATGCAGTGATGGAATTGCCATGATATCCATTGATACACAAAAAGAAAAGCACTATTCCTGCCACCAGCCATCTTTTGTCAAAAAGAAATCGATACATTTTCTTAATATCTACAACAAAATGGACCAATACAAAACAGGCAACGAGGAAAAAAATCTGAAAGCGGTCAAACCAAATGGACTTCTTCACGCTTTTTAACATGCAATCAAAAATTTCTGCAACTCTAATCTTGTGATTTATCTCAATATAATCAAGCGTAAAAGATACATTTCTGCTTGTCCCAATATCTATACGCAAATCCGTCACCTGATTCTCAAAATCAATATCTAATTGGCGGGTTCCCTTCTGTGCCAGCACATTCATCATCCGATCTGGCGCAAAGCCTTGTCCTTCTATCCCCCAAAACACTTCAACAGGAATATCCCGTTCCACATCCCTCAAAAATACTGTTATGGTCTTTACATAGTGATTTACCCCGCTAATCACTAATTGGGGATCATCATTCTGCGCAGTATATTTTTGCCCCACAACATCATAATTAACTGCGCTGACATCCGAACCGCTGTAGCGCATTTCCATTAACCCTTCTTTCTTCTGGTTAAAATATCCGCGCACCAAGTCTCGCACGCCATCATCCCTCCATGAAGCGAGGAAAATAGCAATTATCACAGAAAAAACAAGCACAATCAAAAAAGGAATGCTTTTTTTTGCAACATCACGGTCTATTCTGCTAAATATTGGCTTCATATTTTCCATTCTCTCCTTTTCATATATTTTTGTACATCATAATCATACATCCCGCAAGCAGTCGTACTTACATGAGACATCCGTTTTTTCATCATATATCTGCTCATACAGTCTCCCTCTTATCATACAATAATGACAGCATAGAACAAAGAATCTGGCTTTGCAAGATTCTCCGTCTCCGGCGGGTTGCTGCAAACAAGAAAAATAAATCACTGTATCCTAGGCGAAAAATCTGGCAAATCCAATGTCAGATTCCTATTATAGTAGGGATCCCCCTGTTCAAGCTGCTCTTTCCATTTTTCCTGAAATAATTTCACTTCCCGCTGGAACCGCGCCCTCTTTTCCGGCGCATCCTCATATCCTCTGGATACGGATTCATAGTGGTACGCTTCCGCGCAGGGAGTCCAGATATTTTTGTATCCGGCTTCCCTAATTGCCATGCACAAGTCCACATCATTATAAGCCACTGCAAACCTTTCATCAAATCCACCCACGGATTGGAATATTTCTCTGGAAACCAGCATGCACGCTGCTGTCACCGCAGAAAAGTCCTGGGCATAGCAGAGGCGGCCAATATAACCCACATTATCTCTGGCATACCTATGGTGGGGACTGCCTGCGCATCGGTCTGCCCCCATGCCCACGACCACCCCTGCATGCTGGATGGTATTGTCAGGATAATACAGCTTCGCCCCCACTGCGCCCACATCTTCTCGCTGGGCGAACATGAGCATCTCCTCCATCCACTCTGGCGTGATAATCTCGATATCATTATTCAAAAAAAGCAGATAATCGCCGCCGGCATGCTCTGCGGCATAATTATTGATTCGGGCATAATTAAATCCCTCTTCCTCATAATAAAGCACCTTCACTTTAGGATTCGCGCGCAACGTATCATAATAACGGAACGTCAAATCCTCCTGACTATTATTTTCCACCACTAATATCTCATAGTTATCATAAGTAGATTTGCCAATGACAGATGCCAAGCAGCGAGATAGCATATCTACATGATCTTTGTTGGGGACAATGATGGAAATCATCCCATGTTCCCGCAACGCATACTTCACATTGAAAATCGTTGGAAACGCCCAGGAACTCTCCACGCTCCCTTGCAAGCCACACCGTTCCAAATGGGATAGCACCGCCCGTTTTCCCGCATCTATGGCATAAGTCTTGGAGTTGATATCGCTTGCTACAGATGCAGGAT
>CASGVX010000095.1 GCA_949346185.1 uncultured Lachnospiraceae bacterium | reverse complement strand
GGTTCCGTTCTGTGTGCCTGTGCCGTTATCCGTGTTTGTGGATAAATCTATCGAGAGCTTTGCCAGAGCATGTTTTAACTATGCATTGGATATCAAGCAGGATTTATGGTTTGCTACCAAGGACACTATTTCAAAGGTATATGACCATAATTTTAAAGATATCTTCCAAGACATCTTCAATAAAGAGTATAAGGAAAAGTTTGATGCGGCAGGAATAGAGTATTTCTACACGCTGATTGACGATGCGGTTGCCCGCGTGATGAAGGCTAAGGGCGGATTTATCTGGGCATGCAAGAATTACGATGGGGACGTGATGAGCGACATGGTTTCTTCTGCTTGCGGCTCTCTGGCTATGATGACTTCGGTCTTGGTATCCCCTAGCGGCGTGTACGAGTATGAGGCGGCACATGGAACTGTGCAGAGGCATTATTATAAGTATTTGGCGGGAGAGGAGACTTCCACCAATTCTGTGGCAACCATCTTTGCTTGGAGCGGTGCATTGCGCAAGCGTGGAGAAATTGACGGAATCCCTGCGCTGTGTGACTTTGCAGACAAATTGGACAGGGCTACGCTGGGCACGATTGAGTCCGGGAAGATGACGAAGGATCTTGCATTGATTACCAGCATGAAGGATGTGACAGTGCTAAATAGCGAGGGATTCATCAAGGCGATTCGCGAGAATTTAGAGGGACTGCTGAATGAATAGAGATATACCCAATATCCCCAAGAGGGGATTTACCCATGGTGGGAAATTCCATGCAGACGACGTGTTTGCCACCGCCTTTTTGAAAATACTGAACCCGAAGTTCAAAGTGCAGCGGGGATACGAGGTTCCAGAGGGTTTTCAGGGGATCGTGTATGATATCGGCCGGGGGGAATTTGACCATCATCAGGCGGAGAAGGAATATCGGGACAATGGTTGCCCCTATGCGGCCTTTGGCCTAATATGGCGGGCTTTTGGCGCGGACTTTGCGGGGGAAGAGGAGGCGGCAATATTTGACGAGAAGTTCATACAGCCCCTGGACGAAGCGGACAATACTGGCTGTGATAATATGCTGTCTTCGATTATTGAGGAGTTCAATCCGGGATGGGACTCTAAGGAATCCCATGATATCTGTTTTCATAAGGCGGTAAATGTGGCGAAAGTGATTCTGCAGAATCATTTTCGCTCTGTGGATGGAATGGTTCGTGGACGGCAAATCCTGCGGGATGCCATGGCTGCTGGTGATGGGAGAATCTTGGAACTTGATCCCTATGTGCCTTGGAAGAGGGAGGTGATTGGCAGTACCTATCAGTTCGTGATGTATAGTTCCAAGAGAGGCGGGTATAGTATCCAGGGAGTTCCTAAGAGCCAGGAGGACAATGGATTGGTATGCGATTTTCCCAGAGAGTGGTGGGGAGCGGAGCCGGATGCCCTGCAGGAGATGAGCGGAATCGCCACGTTGCATTTCTGCCATGCCAACGGATTTCTAGCGTCGGCAGAGAAGCGGGAGGATGCGCTGGCGGCGGCAGAGTATGCCATCGCCCATCATGAGGGGTGAGCTGGGGGGAGCGGCTCGCCAATCTCGTAAAGGATATCCCCCTGCGTCCATATATTAATATGAAAATAATAACTTTTCTTCTTCCGATAAAACCAACCGGACCAGATGGTGTCATAACCGTGATAGCATTCTGTGATGATTTCCAGGTCTGCTTGGGGAAATTTTTTTGCAAATTTATCAAGGGAGTAGCGTCTGCCTTTGAATCGCCCTTTTTTATCAGGACATTTGAAGATGTAGATATCGCATTCATCGATATCTACATCCAGAAAAGAGATGCGCGCCCTGTGTGCGCTTTCCGCATTGTCTTGATATTGAAAAATTGCGGGGAAGAAAAAAGAAATACGGTTGTTCGAAATTTCGATTTTATGAATGCGTGCATCGTGTAGACCATAGGGAAAATTTGCTTTGGGGCGTATTATTTTGGTCAATGGCTAGTCCCTCCTGTTTTTTTAACAGTATAGCATTGCAAAAGGGGTTTGTAAATGAAAGGAAGATGAAATTGAAACGGAAATATTATTTGATTGATACGGAAAATGTGGGCGATAGATGGTTTGATTTGTTGCAGAAAATCGAGAAAAAGGATCAAGTGATTACCTTTTATACGGAAAACCACTCGAAGAGGCTGAAGGAGTATCTGCTGACGCAGGTTCATAATCCTAGGATACTTTGGCTTGAGTGTGCCACTGGAAATAATGCTTTGGATTATCAGTTGATCGGAGTGTTGGCCTATCTGATTGCCAAGCATCCAAAGGCTTCCTTTTGCATTTATTCGAATGATAAGGATTATTGGAATACGGTGGATTTTTGGCAGAGCCGGGGTATTGACGTTCGCCAGAAGGGCTTTGAAGAGGTGAGCAAGAAGAAGGAGAAGAAGAAAAAGGAAAAGGAAAAGGGGAAAGAGAAGCAGAGGGGGCAGGAACAGAAGCAGGGAAAAGGCAAGCAGGGAGAACGGCAAAAAGCGGGAAAGGACAGGCAGGCAAGTCAGCGGAAAGCGGGAAAGGACAGGCTGGCAGGTCAGCAGAAAGCGGGAAAGGATAGGCTGGCAGGTCAGCAGAAAGCGGGAAAGGATAGGCTGGCAGGTCAGCAGAAAGCGGCAAAGGATAGGCTGACAGGTCAGCAAAAGTCGGGTACGGACAGGCATGTTGATCAGAAGGCGAGGGGAAAGGCGCAGTCCTCCATGCAGGGAATATTGTCCACGCCGTCCAAGATGTCGCTGCAGATGCCCAGACGAGGGAAGCTTACGGAGGAGCAGTATGTGCGGGAGATTGCCAAGTCCGTGCCATTGTCTGACTTGGGCAGCTGGTATCAAACCCTTACGGCCATATTGGGTCAGGAGGCAGGAAGAAACTGGTATCTCAAAATTAAAGATGATGCCGGATTGCGGGACAGTCTCTCTCGATATTATATGAGAGATGTGCATTTGCGGGGAGTGAACTTGGTGGCTGCGGTGCTGAATCTCCATGATTTGGATGTTTCCAGAGCAGAAGAGGCATATAAGATTATCCAGTCCCACAGCCGGAAGAACCTGAAGGCGATGAGGGAAGATTTTGACAAGCAATTTGGCAAAAAGCCGCCGCAGAAATATTTCAAAGTGCTTCGGCCGATTATCAGGGTGATTAAGGGGAAAGGGTTTCAGTGAGGAGGATGGCAAATGGGAGTTAATTAAAATATGGAAAAGCACGGACAAAATCCATGCCGCATATGATATAGAGATATCAGTTAGAGGTGTGGCTAGTGCAATCTTTTCCAAAACCCTTAACTGCGAAAGAAGAAAAGGAATGCCTCGCCAAGTGTCGATCGGGGGACGAAGAGGCGAGAAATCTTCTGATAGAGAAAAATCTGCGGCTGGTGGCCTATATTGCTAGGAAATATAATGTGGGAGATAAGGACATGGATGATTTGATATCCATAGGGACAATCGGACTGATTAAGGGAATAGATACCTTTGATGAGACAAAGAATATCAGGCTTGCCACATATGCGGCCAGATGCATTGACAATGAGCTCCTCATGATGCTTCGGGCGGAGAAGAAGACGGCGAAGGATGTGTATTTGTACGATACAATCGGCTCTGATAAGGAGGGCAATGAGATCAATCTCATTGATGTGATTGAACATTATGACGAGGACGTGGTGGAGCGGGTGACCACGGAAGGGCGCATTGCCAGGCTGCAGGAATATATGGAGAAAGTGCTGTCTGAGAGGGAAAGAAATATATTGATGATGAGATATGGCCTGAATGGGAAGAGGGAGATTACCCAGAGGGAAATCGCAGCCATGTATCATATTTCCCGTTCCTATGTGTCTAGGATTGAGAAAAAGGCGCTTCAGAAATTGCGAAAATGTTACGAAAGTATATAAGCGTACTTGTATCATAACCCCAAATGTGATAATATGGAAGTGATGTTATTATGAAAGATGTGGGGGAGGTCTCGAAATGCAGGTACTTATAGTGGACGATGCTTCGCTTGTCCGGATGTCGTTAAAGGATATATTGGATAAGTCAGAATATGATTGTGAGTTTCTAGAGGCAGTGAATGGTCGAGAAGCAGTGAATATGTACAAGAAGAATCAGCCGGATTTTGTAATTATGGATATCACCATGCCGGAGATGGACGGCATTACCGCAGTGGGAGAGATTAAGAAAATTGATGAGAATGCCAAGATTATCATGTGTACTTCCATGGCCTATGAAGAGAAAGTGATTGATGCGGTGTCAGCTGGTGCTTCTGATTACATAGTGAAACCTTATGAGCCCTCCAAGGTTATTGAGGCAGTGAAGAAGCTCATGAATTAATCAGGATATATTTTATAGCAATCAGAAAGTCAACGCAGCATGGCGTTGGCTTTTTCTAAGCATGCATAGATAATAGTTGTTTGCAATAACCATAGATAAGAAGATAAGTTGGAAAGGAATGGAAAGGACATGACATATATTGAAGAATATAAAGAGGGAAAGAAATTCTACGGCATTTACCTCTGCAAATCGAAGCAGGTGCTGAAGACGAAGGCAGGGAAGACATATTATTCTCTGATTTTGCAAGATAAGACTGGGATTATTGACGGAAAGGTCTGGGAGCTGAACAATGGAATTGATGATTTTGATTCCATGGATTTCATTATGACGGATGGCATGGTTACTACTTTTCAGGGCAGCAGGCAGGTCAATATCAATCGAATCAGAAAGGCTCAGGAGGGGGAGTATGACCCGGCTGAGTATATTCCTGCATCCAAATACGACAGGGAAGAAATGTATCAGGAGTTGAAAGAAATGGTTGCAACCATCGGGGAGCCCCATTTGAAGCAGCTGGCGGAAAAATACTTTATCAAGGATGGGGAGTTTGTGAAAGAATTTATGCAGCACTCCGCCGCCAGGTCGGTGCATCATGGATTTGTGGGCGGGCTGTTGCAGCATACGCTGGCAGTTGCCAAAATGTGCGATTATGTTGCCGCCAATTATCCCGTGATTGACAGGGATCTTCTGGTTACGGCGGCTCTGTTTCACGATATTGGGAAGATGTGGGAATTGTCCGAGTTTCCGGCCAATGAATATACAGATGAAGGACAACTTCTGGGACATATTTTTCTGGGGGCAGAACTGATTGGCAAGGAAGCGGCCTTGATTTCGGGATTTCCAAAGGTATTGGCGGATGAACTGCGTCACTGCATTTTGTCCCATCATGGGGAACTGGAGTATGGATCTCCGAAGAAACCCGCCATGGCAGAGGCACTGGTGCTTAGCTTTGTAGATAATTTGGATGCCAAGTTAGAGACCATCACGGAAATATATGATAAAGCAGATCCAACTATCCAGTGGCTGGGATTTAGCAGACTGCTGGATTCCAATGTACGTCAGAGTTCCGGATATGTGCAAAAGAGGAAGGAAATCTAGATTTGTGTGCATTGGTTTTCGCATGATGGTTATGGAAAGGAAACGGAATGGCAAAGGGAAAGAAGCCGGAGAATGCGGCGTGCCAGAAGAATGACATTCTGACATTGGAAATCGTGGATATGGGAAATCAAGGGGAGGGGGTTGCCCGGATAGAGGGCTACACCCTCTTTGTGAAAGACGCTATTACGGGGGACGTTGTTCGGGGAAAGGTGATGAAGGCGAGGAAGCATTTCGGATATGTAAAGCTACTGGAGATTCTTACGCCATCTCCATACCGGGTGGAACCGGCATGTCCTGTGGCCAGGCAGTGCGGTGGCTGCCAGCTCCAGCATTGCAGTTATGAAAAGCAGCTGGAGTGGAAGGAGGAGAAGATTGCAAACTGCCTTCGCAGAATCGGAGGGCAGTCTGTTTTTGCGGGAAGCGATTCTGTTGTGATGGAAGCAATCATGGGCATGGAGCAGCCTAGCCATTATCGAAATAAGGCGCAATTTCCTGTGGGCATGAATCAGGAGGGGAAATTGGTGGCAGGCTTCTATGCGGGGAGAACCCACCGGATTGTGGAAAATAGGGACTGCATGATTCAGCATCCCTGCAACCAGATTCTGATAGATGCCGTGTTGGAGTATATGGAGGAATATAGAGTTCCGTCTTATGACGAGGTGGCTCATCAGGGTCTGGTGCGTCATATCCTGATTCGGGTGGGAGTGCATACTGGGGAAGTGATGCTTTGCCTAGTAATCAATGGAAAAAGGATTCCCCATGAAAAGGAATTGGTGGACAAGATTCTGTCGCTGGATTTCAGTACCAGTGGAGCGCTTCGGGTGACAAGTATCTGCCTGAATCACAATACAGAAAGAACGAATGCCATTCTGGGACAGAAGGTATCAGTTCTTTCTGGCCGAGGGTATATTGAGGACTGCATTGGCGATATTACCTACCGCATTTCTCCTCTGTCATTCTATCAGGTGAATCCGAAACAGACGAAGAAGCTGTACGATACGGCATTGGAGTATGCAGGGTTGACAGGAAATGAAGTTGTGTGGGATTTGTACTGCGGAATCGGAACGATTTCCCTCTTTCTGGCGCAGCGGGCGAAGAGGGTCTGTGGCGTGGAAATCGTGCCTCGGGCGGTGGAGGATGCGATAGAGAATGCTCGTCTCAATGGGATAGGAAATGTGGAGTTCTTTGCGGGGGCGGCGGAAGATGTGGTGCCTGCCAAGTATGAGGAAAGCGGCGGAACATTGCGGGCAGATGTGGTGGTGCTAGATCCGCCAAGAAAGGGCTGCGATGCGGCGTTGTTGGAAACGGTGGTGCGGATGGAGCCGGAGAGGATTGTGTATGTGAGTTGTGACCCCGCTACGCTGGCAAGGGATGTGAAGTATCTCTGTGATAGGGGGTATGAGCTGAAGAGAGTGCGGGGATGCGATATGTTTGGGATGGGGTATCATGTGGAGACGGTATGTCTACTACATCGGAGGGAAAAGCGAATATAAACCATTCGCTTGTGAAAATCCTTGATTTTAGGCACTTTGAGAGGTTTTTCAGGTTTGACCAGAGTGACCGAGAAAACAAAGCCAATTCCAGAATTGGCATGAAAAAGGCAATTTCCGATGGTGTAAACGTCTCAGTGGTTCTGGATATGGAGTGTGGGAACACATCGAAGTATAGTTAATAATTCATCAAAAACTGTGCTATTCAATTAAATAAAAAAGTATGGGAGACTGTTCATTTTCAGAGTTTCTTTTTAGAAACTTGCTTTGAGGATGGACAGTCTTTTTTGTTTTCTATGTAAGTTGGCTAGCAAATAAGAGGAGGTGATGGAAATGCCAGAGAAAAAACAGAATAATTCTTTAATCGTTCAGAACAAGGGTGTTGGAAGTGAAAAGAACACTTTTGATGGTAAAATCCAATATTTGCCTCTGGATCAGTTAGTGGCTTTCAAAAATCATCCGTTTAAGGTGGAAATGAATACGGAATTATTTGAACTGATGCAGAGTATTGAAAAAGAGGGTGTTTTGGTGCCACTACTTGCAAGAGCAAATCCGGCAGGTAGGGGATATGAGCTGATAGCAGGACACCGAAGAAAGGCAGCCAGTAAATGGGCAGGGGTGGATAAAGTTCCTGTTATGGTTGCAGAATTGGATGATAATCAAGCGGTAATCGCAATGGTGGATAGCAACTTGCAGAGAGAGCATATCAAGCCGAGTGAAAAAGCGTTTGCCTACCGTATGAGGCTGGAGGCAATGAAGCAGCAGGGGAAACGGACAGATTTAACTTTGTCCCAAG
>CASGVX010000094.1 GCA_949346185.1 uncultured Lachnospiraceae bacterium | reverse complement strand
GTGCCGGTGACAGATACATGACCAGCGCCGCCAAAATATTTAGCAGGAACCCGGTCAAAATATATAGATTGAACCGAAACGTTCCCCAGGCCTGCTCTAACGATCTGCCAAATAGGAAAAACAAATTCACCTTAATAAAGAAAAAAAGCACATTGATGACAAAGGAGCCGCCAGTACCGAAACCATAGGGCTCCAAAAGATAGGTAAGCAGCCTCCAAACTTGTCCATGGAACACCTGTTCCATATTCAACGCCAAATAATCATAATAGAAATTGAATTCGATTATTCCCATCTCGCTTGCAAATCCTATGGCTGCCCCCAGGCAATAGACCGCCACCATATAGCGAATCAAATCGGATATTGCAAAACGTCCGAATTTCCGCTCCATTTTATTTAAGAATTCATTCATACGCCTGTCCTTTCCCTTTTTTGCAATCTTTCAATCATGCCAGTTTTGCTGGCAGAAGCATCCACTTAGTATTATAGTAATAGGGCCTTCCTTTGTCAAACAAAAGAAAGCCCTATTTTCCTTAGAGCCGCACTACCATGAATAGTAATGGGCTAGCAGCAGACGCTAATCATCCTCCGGCACGAAATAAGCCACGCCGGGCAGGAGGTACACATGATCCCATCCATTCCTTTGCCCGAATGCTTCCAGCTGGGACATATCGCCACCCAATACTTTGGCCATGGTATCCCCCGGCCTCACTACGTAACGCTCCCACTCCACATCTGTATCCGGCGTCTCTGATGGCTGCAAAGTGCCAGACGTGCCCGAACCATCCGGCCTCCCCGGCCTATTTGGCATACCAGGCATTTCCGGCCTATTTGGCTGCCCTGGAACCTCCGGCCGCTCTGTGGAATCCTCGCAGTCTCCCCAGACCTCGCAGGGCTTGGATGGCGTCTGCCGGGCAGGGATGCACAGAGTGTCACCCACTTGTAGATTGAACACATCCACAAATGGATTGGAGCGCAATAGCAGGGACAGGGGCACCTTATGGCTACGGCTGATCTCATAGAGGGTATCCCCCTTCTTTATCGTATAAGTATAGCCGTCACAATATTCATAATTCATAAATAAATTTCCATATGCATTTTTTACTAATATATTCTCATAAGAATGAAGTGGTTACTATAAGTTACTATTCACAGCCGTTCATCCCTCATGCGCCACCCACTGCCTCAGGGCATCGGGTGCCTCTAATGAATAGTAACAACTTCTTACATATTTTTCATATATTAAAATGATTGCATTCCCGAAAAACTTGTCATATAATGTGACAGTGTGACGAATGCAGTGCTCACACTGGGAAACATGTTGAAACATGTGTAAATATGTTGGAAAGGCATGGATAATTACTATGAAGCAAAACAACAACACTCTAGGCATTGATATCGGTTCCACAACCGTGAAAATTGCAATATTAAATACAGAAGGAGACATCATTTTCTCCGATTATCAGAGGCATTATGCCAATATACAGGAAACCCTGGCATCCATCGTAAAGGATGCCTACGAGGAGCTGGGAGACATCCCCCTCTCCCCCATGATTACCGGCTCCGGAGGGCTCACTCTGGCAAAGCATCTGGATATTCCCTTCGTCCAGGAGGTAGTGGCCGTGGCCACATCTCTGAAGGACTTTGCCCCACGCACCGACGTGGCCATCGAGCTGGGAGGCGAGGATGCCAAGATCATCTACTTTACCGGGGGCATCGACCAGCGCATGAATGGCATCTGTGCCGGCGGAACGGGTTCCTTCATCGACCAGATGGCTACCTTATTGAAAACGGATGCGGCAGGATTGAATGAATATGCCAAAAATTACGAGGCAATCTATCCCATCGCCGCCCGGTGCGGCGTGTTCGCCAAAACGGATATCCAGCCCCTGATCAATGAGGGCGCCACCAAGGAAGACCTCTCCGCCTCCATCTTCCAAGCCGTGGTAAACCAGACCATCAGCGGCCTTGCCTGCGGAAAGCCTATCCGAGGCAATGTGGCCTTCCTGGGTGGCCCGCTGCATTTCCTCACGGAATTGCGCCAGGCATTTATCAAGACCCTAAACCTGTCAGGGGAACAGATCATCGCCCCGGAGCATTCCCATCTCTTTGCCGCCTCCGGCGCGGCCATGAACGCCAAGGAGGAATGCCAGACCTCTCTGGGAAACCTGCGCCACAAACTGTCGGAAGAGATACATATGGAATTTGAGGTGACCCGCATGGAGCCCCTCTTCCGAGATAAGCAGGAATACCAAGACTTTCTGGCAGAACATTCTAAGAAAGACGTAAAAAAGGGGAATTTTGCCGACTACCGAGGGAATCTCTTCCTAGGCATCGATGCCGGCTCTACCACCACCAAGGTAGCAGTGATTGGCGAAGACGGCTCCCTGCTATATTCTTTCTACGACAGCAATAACGGAAGCCCCCTGAAAACAGCGTTAAAGGCCATCAAGGATATCTATGCCAAGATGCCGGAGGGTGCCCGCATCGTCCGCTCCTGCTCCACCGGCTATGGAGAGGCACTGATCAAGGCTGCATTGATGTTAGATGAGGGAGAGGTGGAAACCGTAGCCCACTACAATGCCGCCGCCTTCTTCGAGCCAGAAGTAGACTGCATACTGGACATCGGCGGCCAGGACATGAAATGCATTAAAATCAAGAACCAATCTGTAGACAAAGTACAGCTAAACGAGGCATGCTCCTCCGGCTGCGGCTCCTTTATCGAAACCTTTGCCAAATCCCTGAACTACGAAGTAGCAGACTTTGCCAAAGTGGCCCTCTTTGCGGAAAACCCCATCGATCTGGGTTCCCGCTGCACCGTCTTTATGAACTCCAAGGTAAAGCAGGCACAGAAGGAGGGCGCCAGCGTGGCGGATATCTCTGCCGGGCTGGCCTACTCCGTCATTAAAAATGCCCTGCTAAAGGTCATCAAGCTGACAGACCCCAAAGACTTGGGCACGAAGGTGGTAGTGCAGGGCGGCACCTTTTACAATGACGCAGTGCTCCGAAGCTTTGAACGCATATCCGGATGCCAGGCCGTTCGCCCGGACATTGCCGGAATCATGGGGGCTTTCGGCGCAGCGCTGATTGCCCGCGACCACTATGCCGGACAGGAGACCTCCATGCTTTCCATCGGGGAAATCAATGACCTGCGGTTTGAAACATCCATGACCCGGTGCAAGGGCTGCACCAACCATTGCCTCCTCACCATCAACCGATTTACCGGGGGCAGACAGTTTATTTCCGGCAACCGCTGCGAGCGGGGAATCGGCAAGCAGAAGAACGAAAAAAACGTGCCAAACCTCTTTGCCTATAAAAACAAACGGCTCTTCGAGCACTATGTTCCACTGGAAGAACAAGAAGCCAGAAGAGGCGTGGTGGGCATCCCCAGAGTGCTAAATATGTACGAGAACTACCCCTTCTGGTTCACCTTCTTCACGAATCTGGGCTATCGGGTAGTCCTCTCTCCGGAATCCAGCCGAAAGATTTATGAACTGGGCATCGAGTCCATTCCCAGCGAATCCGAATGCTATCCGGCAAAACTGGCCCACGGGCATATTTCCTGGCTCATCCGCCAGAATATCCCCTACATCTTCTATCCCTGCATTCCTTACGAGCGCAAGGAAGTGGAGGATGCCAACAACCATTACAACTGCCCCATCGTCACCTCCTACGGAGAAAATATCAAGAATAACGTGGAGGAACTGCGAAACGACAGTATCAAATACCAGAATCCCTTCATGTCCTTCGAGGATGAGGAGATTCTTACGAAACGCCTCTGCGACTTCTTCTCCCGGGAAAACAACATCCCAGTGGCAGAAATCAAGGATGCTGCCGCAGCAGCATGGGGAGAAATGCTGGCCGTGAGAAAGGATATCACCCAGAAGGGGCGGGAAGTCCTGAAATACATGGAAGAAAACCATTGCCACGGCATTGTGCTGTCCGGCAGACCCTACCACGTGGATCCGGAAATCAACCACGGCATCCCGGAGATGATTACCTCCTTCGGCGTGGCCGTCCTCACCGAGGACAGCATTTCCCAGCTGGGCGAAGTGAACCGGCCCACCATCGTGATGGATCAGTGGATGTATCACTCCCGCTTATACCGTGCCGCCTCCTTCATCAGCACCAGAGAAAATCTGGACATCGTCCAGCTAAATTCCTTTGGCTGCGGTCTGGATGCGGTCACCACGGACCAGGTCAGCGACATCCTCACCAAACGAAACAAAATCTACACCGTGCTAAAAATTGACGAGGTCAATAACCTAGGCGCCGCCCGCATCCGCATCCGCTCCCTCCTAGCGGCGGTAAAGGAGCGAGAACGGAAGAAGATACAGCCCATGGCGTCAGATACCGCCCACCACAGAGTAATCTTTACAGAAGAAATGCGGAAAAATTACACCATTCTGGTGCCCCAGATGTCGCCGATTCACTTTGACATCTTAGAGCCCGCACTAGCCTCCTGCGGCTACAATTTCGAAGTGCTCCCAAGCACCCCGGAATGCGTGGATTATGGCTTAAAATACGTCAACAATGATGCCTGCTATCCCTCCCTCCTAGTGGTGGGACAGTTCATGCAGGCGCTGCTTTCCGGTAAATACGATTTGAATCGGGTGGCGCTGATTATCACCCAGACCGGAGGTGGCTGCCGTGCCACCAACTATATCGGATTCATCCGCCGCGCCCTAGAAAAAGCAGGGATGGGACAGATTCCCGTCATCTCCATGAGTGCGGGCATCGAGAAGAATCCAGGAATGAAGATTGACCTGAAAATGGCACACAGAGCCATACAGGCACTGGTTTACGGCGATGTATTCATGCGGGTGCTCTACAAGACCAGACCCTACGAACAAGTGCCCGGTTCCGCCAACGCACTACATGAAAAATGGAAGAAAATTGCCATTCAAGCAGTACAGAATGGGAACAAGAAGGTATTTAAGAAAAATATCCGAAACATCATCCAAGAGTTTGACGAACTGCCGCTAAAGGATATCAAAAAGCCCCGGGTAGGCATCGTGGGAGAGATTTTGGTCAAATTCCTCCCCCTCGCCAACAATTACCTAGTAGAACTTCTGGAAGAGGAAGGAGCCGAAGCAGTCTGTCCAGACTTGATAGATTTCTTTATGTACTCCTTGTACAACGCCAACTTTCAGGCAGAATACTTGGGCAAAAAGAAATCCAGCGCCTCCCTGAACAATTTCCTGATCTGGTATCTGGAAAAGTATCGGAAAGTTGCCAGCGATGCCCTGAAGGCGAGCAACAGATTTGACCCGCCAGTCCCCATTGCGAAACTGGCTGAGTATGCCTCCCCTATCGTATCCTGCGGCAACCAGACCGGAGAGGGATGGTTCCTCACCGGAGAAATGATGGAACTGATCCACTCCGGCGTGCCTAATATCGTATGCGCCCAGCCCTTCGGCTGCTTGCCCAACCACGTAGTGGGAAAGGGCGTCATCAAGGAACTGCGCCGCCAGAACAGCGATACCAACATCGTGGCGGTGGACTACGACCCCGGCGCCAGCGAAGTAAACCAGCTAAACCGCATCAAGCTGATGCTATCCACTGCGGCCAAGAATATGTAATGAAATGTTACTATTCACAGTCATTTCTAGAAATAGAACAGAATCGTCGTGCTTGCACATAAGATTCTGGCTATTTTCTAGAAATTGACTGTGAAAGCCGTTCATAGCAAGGAGAATACATGAAAATATTAGTCTATCGCTGGGATATCTATCCCTATGACAATATCATCAATACACTAAAAAAGCAGGGGCATCTGGTGGATGTCCTTGCTTTTCCTATCTCCAACCATATTTCCGACAAGGATTTTACGCCCGTTCTGGAAGAAAAACTTCATGAGAATGCCTATGACCTAGTATTCTCCGTGAATTTCTACGCCGTAATTGCCGGAATCTGCTTTCAGGAAAATATACGTTATGCCGCCTGGACCTGCGACACCCCGCTGCTCAGCATGCTCCACCCCTCGGTGACGTACCCCACCAGCCATATTTTCACCTTTGACCAGGCAGAATATCAGAAATTTGTAAAAAAAGGCGTACCCCACATTCACTATCTCCCTCTGGCCGGCATGGAGATATGCCACACCCAGTCCCCTCCCTTCCCATACACCGCCTCTCCGCCAGATTCCCGCCCTGCCGCCGACGAACTCTACGATATCTCCTTCGTAGGCAGCCTTTATGAGAAGAACCGCTATGAAGAGATGTGCTTCGCCCTGCCGGACAAGCTCCGAGGGTACATGGACGCCATCCTGGAGGCTGGCCGTCACATCTCAGGAGGTGATTTCATCTCTCGGATGCTCACCGAGAATATCCTTTCAGAGGTGTGCCAATACGTCTTTTTAGAAGGGGAAACACTGTCAAAGGAAGCCCTCAGAATCCATTTTGAGACAGCGGTAATATCCTACAAGATTGCCGCAGATACCCGAGCAAACGCCCTGTGGCTCCTGTCACAATCCCACCCCGTTCACCTCTTCACCTCCACCCCTCCCGATCATCCCATGATGGCAGACTACGACCTGCCAAATCATCTCTCCCTCCACACGCCTGTAGATTACCGGCAGGAAATGCCTGAAATCTTCCGCCAGTCCAAAATAAACCTGAACTTCACCATCCCCAACATAACTGACGGGGTACCGCTGAGAGTATTCGACATCCTCTCCTGCGGCGGCTTCCTCCTCACCGACTGCCGAAGTGCTTTAGGCGAACTGTTCCAAGACGGACAGGAACTCGTTGTCTTCCATGGCATGGAAGATATGATGAAAAAAGCAGACTACTACCTAAACCACCCCGCCCAGCGGAAGGAAATCGCCCGCCGGGGGATGGAAAAGGTGCGCAGCCTGCACACTTACGATATCCGTCTCACGGAAATGTTCCGCAAGCTAACATAACGACATCATTCATCTCAAACTAGGCAAGTCAAACTGCCAATTACTTCATATTCGTTGTACTAGGACTACGCTACCCTAAAATCTCCTCCCACTGCTCCGGGCGAAACCCCGGGAACACGCCTTTTTCCGCCACCAGAAGGGGACGTTTCACTAACATCCCATCCGTGGATAGCAGCTGGTACTGCTCCTCCTCGCTCATCTCCGGGAGCCTGTCCTTTAGTTTCATCTCCTTGTACAAGTTTCCGCTGGTGTTAAAAAACCTCTTCAATGGCAGCCCGCTCCTCTCATGCCACTGCCTCAATTCCTCCGCCGATGGATTCTCCTCCTTGATTGGCCGGATTTCCGCATCATACCCCATCTCAGACACCCATTTCAGCGCCTTCTTGCATGTGGTGCATCTCTCATAACACAATATCACTGGCTTCATAATTATAAACCGCCTTTCTGCGCTGCCTTGTTCCCATGATGCACTTTGTGCCAGGCAACGCAAGACACAAAGCCATTGCATGAAAATCTATTTTCACACCATATTTCCTCTCTTCTCATACTCCTCTAAAAACTCATGCCTGACCCCATCCTTTTTATATGCGATGACCGTGCTAAGATTCACATTCTCCACGCTCTTGAAGATATTGCTCTCCACAAAAGGGTTGATTTCTTTTAGCCTGGCAATCAGTTCCTTAATTTCCATCCGCTTGGAATCGCTGCTGCCATCCTCCCGGCAGAATTTATTCTCATCAGTAAAGCGGCAGGCGCACTGGAGAAATTCCAGCCCATTGTAATCCCGCCATCTCTTGATATCCTCCTCCCGAATCAGATACATGGGGCGGATCAGCTCCATCCCGGGAAAATTGGTAC
>CASGVX010000093.1 GCA_949346185.1 uncultured Lachnospiraceae bacterium | reverse complement strand
AACGGTGGCTCTGATTATCGGGGACAGCCATTCCATCGGCGTGCCCCTTTCTGTGGCAGCAGATGAGACGGTGATTGCGCCCAGCGCAACGGTCATTATTCATCCCGTGCGTCTCAGCGGCACGGTGCTGGGAGCGCCCCAGACCTACGAATATTTCCAGCTGATTCAGGAGAGGATTACCCGGTTCGTGACGGAGCACACCAATGTCTCTCAGGAAAAGTTCCAAGAGTGGATGGTTTCCCCGGGCATCCTGAGCAGGGACTTGGGAACCATCTTTGTGGGAGAGGAGGCTGTGAAGGCCGGCTTGTACGGCCAAGTGGGGGGAATCAAGGAGGCGATGGCCTTGCTTCACAAGAAGATTGCAATTATTTCCAATTCATAATATAATAGAAAGAAGTGCGAAGTTTCCCATAACGATTCTTCTTTGATGGATTGTTTGTGCCAGCGAGGCTGGCATGCTTGGACGTACAAAAAATGATAAGATGAGTGGAAAGGATTGTTAGCGATGCCGATTTGGAAAGCAATATTATTAGGCGTGATACAAGGAGCGGCGGAATTTCTTCCGGTGAGCAGTTCCGGCCATTTGGTGATTATGAAGGAGATATTGGATGTGGATTTGGCAGGTGGCGGCGTGTTTTTTGACGTAATGGTCCATCTGGGAACCCTTCTGGCAATTTTCGTGGCATTCTGGAAGGATATCCGGCGATTGATTGTGGAGGGGCTACATATTGTGGGAGATGTATGCTGCAATCTGGCAGTCTTGGTCAGACATCTCTTTGGCGGCGAGGCGAAGTATCGGAAGGTGGTGCGCAGCTCTTATCGGAAACTGGTGGTTTTGATTATTATTTCCACCATTCCCACCGGTATTCTTGGAGTTTTGCTGTCGGACATTATCAAGGCTGCCAATACGATGATTCTGGTACCGGGGGTGTGCCTTCTGATTACTGCCATGTTCCTTCTCATTGCGGATGCCGCTGACGTGGGTGAGAAGCGCCCTAGAGAGGTGGGGTATCTGGAGGCGGGAGCCGTGGGGGTGGCTCAGGGATTGGCCACCATGCCTGGTATCTCCCGCTCTGGAACGACCATCACGGCATGCCTGCTGTGCGGATTTGAGAAGAGATTTGCCGTAAAATATTCTTTTATCATGTCCATTCCGGCGGTACTGGGGGCAGTGGTGCTGGAACTGAAGGATTTTACTGACATGCATTTCAGCCGGGATATGGCGGTTTCCTGCGGCATTGCCACGGCGGTGGCAGCGGTGGTGGGCTATCTGTCCATCTGCTTTATGATGCGGATTATCAGGGGCAAAAAATATAAGTATTTTGCCCTTTACTGCGGACTGATGGGAATGGTCGCCATCGGGTTTTATTTCTTGCAGTAAAAAAGGGGAATGCCAGCGCATTCCCCTGCAAGAATTACTTCGTAATTCGTGTT
Organism: uncultured Lachnospiraceae bacterium; assembly: GCA_949346185.1. Taxonomy (GTDB): domain Bacteria; phylum Bacillota; class Clostridia; order Lachnospirales; family Lachnospiraceae; genus Butyribacter. The sequence goes on along the minus strand of CASGVX010000093.1, from coordinate 6,392 downwards.
GGCATAGCACCACATTGTGAGTAATTTCCGATCAGTTAAAAAGGTGCGGAGTTCTTCCAGACGGGGAAATGCCTCGTTAGGCAAAACTGCTATCGCACCTATGTGTCGGCGCTGTGGCACAAATTGTGAGAGGAACTGTTCTCTCTGTACAGAATCAGACAGCGCAGAAATGAGGAATATCATGGCTGTGGCAAAAAAGGCTTCCGGTGGCAGACAAGCTGCCGGAAGAACAGGAAGCCCGAGAAAGAGCAGTGCTTCCAAAAAAGTGACAACCAATCATAAATCTTCCAGCGGTAAAGGAACCAGCAGAAAGGCGGCTTCCAGCAAAAAAGGAACTGGCAGAAAGGCGGCTTCTGCCAGCGGAATGAAAGGGTCGGCGGGGCAGAGGAAATTGGAGGCCGTGCAGGAGTATCAGGATCATCAAGCGTTTGAGGTGGGAATCACCCTCTTCGTGCTGGGTATTCTGGCGGTGATTTGTTATCTGTCCTATTTCGGTTTAGCAGGAAAGGTGGGGACTGTCATTGGCGGTCTGATATTTGGCATATTTGGATGGCTTGCTTGGTTTCTGCCTTGCTTTCTGCTGATTGGATATGTTTTCTATCTGGTAAATCAGGGAGATCGGAGGGTTCCCCGTAGGATGTTTAGCTTTGGCGGGATTGTGCTGACCTTAATGGGACTTTCTGACTTGATTTTCGGCAGACAGATTATCACGGAATATTACATAAGCAATCATGTATTCCATAAGGGGTATTTCGATTGCATGTATTTAAGCTGCCATGATGTGGTTTCTAAGGGAAAATTTAACGGCGGCCTGCTTGGACGGGCCGTGGCCGCACTCTTTTCTTCGGTTATCGGCAAGGTGGGGGCAGTGATAGTAATTTTCGCCCTTCTCCTTCTATTCCTGTATATTTTTTATGGCGTGGAAATGATGGGGGTGATTCGCAGGAGGAATGCCCGCAGGGAGGAAATGGCAGAAATTCGGGAGGAAATCCAGGAAGAGGAGGCATACCGGGAACCTTCATATCGAGTATTCCATACGCCGAATAAGGAACAGAACCAGACTGTGGGGATGGGCTTGAAGCCGGCTCCGGAACTGGCAAGAGTTCCCAAGGTACAGAGTTTTGACCTGCAGGAACTCAATGAGCGCCTAGACCGTCTGGAAATGGATTCTTCTGGAATGGACTCCGCAAAAAGGGAAAAGCAGAAGAGCGGGGATGAAAGTAAGCGGCAGGAAGAGAAGAAGCGGCAGAGTCGGAAAGAAGCCCGAAAGGGGGTTGATTCTGCTGCTGTTGAAATAAAAGTGCGGGAAGAAAGGAATGCCTCTTTGGAATCTGAACTTGAAGTACAAGAGGAGAGGTCAGAAAAACTGCAAGAAAGGGAGAGCAGAGAACCAGAAATTCCTATCTACCGAAATGAATTGCAGGAGAAATTTGGCAATAAGAAGGGAGAGAAGAAATTGGATTCTCCTATGAAAATAGTGCGCGACCCTCAGGGATTTGGGAGCGCGTCTGCCTTCACGGCCTTTGAGAATAGGAAGGATGAAGGGAAGCCCGAAGCCAAAGATAGCAAGAGCATTATTCAGGTAATCAATGGATATGCAGAGGATGGGGAAGAACTGGAGGAAGCAGCAGTTCAGAAGGGCAGTCAAGAGCAATCAGATATGGTAGTTCAGTCGGTGAGCCATGGGCCAGAAGAATCCACAGTCCAGGCTAACAGCCATGAGCCGGAAGAATCCACAGTCCAGGCTAACAGCCATGAGCGGGAAGAATCGGCAGTCCAGGCTAACAGCCATGAGCCGGAAGAACCGGCAGTCCAGGCTGGCAGTCATGAGCCGGTGGTTTCTGCAGTCCCGGCGGTATCGCCTCCCTCTGAGCCTGTCAGTCCGGGTCCGGCAAAGCCCATGGCTTCCTTCGCCCACAAGGAAGAGGTGACGGATGTCACGCCATCCAGCCAGAAACCTGTCCGGAATGAAGGCTCTAAAAAATCAGAAGCTGTTTCTGTTCCCAATGGAAGGGATTCCAGAGAGGGCATATCCGGTTCAGCTGGGGCAGGGGTGCCAAAGCGAAACCTTCAGCAGAAAAAGACTGAGCCAGAGAAGCCCCAGCCCGAAAAGCCCTACGTGTTTCCTCCCATAGACCTGCTGGCAAAACCGAAGGGCGGCGGCAACGGCATGAGCGACAACGCTCTTCGGGCTACCGCCACGAAGTTGCAGGAGACGCTGAAGAGTTTTCATGTCAATGTCCAGATTGGAGCGGTGACCTGTGGTCCCACCGTCACTCGCTACGAGGTGCATCCAGAGCAGGGCGTACGGGTCAATAAGATTACCAATCTGGCAGATGACTTGAAACTGAGCCTTGCAGCCCCCAGCATTCGCATCGAAGCGCCAATACCGGGAAAGGCAGCAGTGGGAATCGAAGTGCCCAATGCCAAATCCAGCGCTGTATCTTTTCGGGAATTGCTGGAGGGAGATACCTTTTCCAAAGCAAAATCTCCATTGACTTTTGCGGTGGGAAAGGATATCGCAGGAAAGCTCATTATGTCCGATATCGGTAAGATGCCTCATGTACTCATTGCCGGGGCAACCGGTTCGGGAAAATCCGTGTGCATTAATACATTGATTATGAGCATCCTGTATAAGGCAGATCCCAATGATGTGAAATTGATCATGATAGATCCTAAGGTGGTGGAACTTAGCGTGTACAATGGCATTCCCCATCTGTTCTGTCCGGTGGTGACAGATCCAAAGGAGGCGGCGGCGGCCTTAAACTGGGCTGTTCGGGAGATGATGGACCGCTATAATAAGTTCAAGGAATTGAACGTGCGAAATATTAGCGGATACAACGAAAAGATTCAGACGGTAGAGGATGCTGCCAGCGCAGGGTATGAGAAGATGCCGTATCTGGTGGTAATCGTGGACGAGTTTGCAGATTTGATGATGGTGGCATCCAAGGAAGTGGAGGATGCGGTGTGCCGTCTGGCACAGCTTGCAAGGGCGGCAGGCATCCATCTGGTGCTGGCGACCCAGAGGCCTTCCGTGAACGTCATCACCGGTGTCATCAAGGCAAATATTCCTTCCCGAGTGGCATTTTCCGTCTCATCCGCCATAGATTCCCGCACCATCTTAGATAAGGGCGGTGCGGAGAAGCTTCTGGGAAAGGGAGACATGCTTTTCTTCCCCTCTGGATATACGGAGCCGGTGCGGGTGCAGGGAGCCTTCGTATCGGATAAAGAGGTGAGCGATGTGGTGGAATTCCTCTGCGATAGCAATGACACGCCGGAATACAATCATGATGTGACGGAGATCGTGGAGGCTCCTCAAGAAGAGGAGGCTCCGGCAGAAAAGAAACCCGCCTCGGACAGGGATGAATATTTTGCAGATGCGGGGCGGTTTGTCATTGAGTCAGAGAGAGCGGCTGCGGGGCAGCTGCAGCGGCATTTTTCCATTGGATTCAACCGAGCCGGCAGGATTATCGACCAGTTGCACAAGGCAGGCGTGGTGGGGCCTGCAGAGGGGACGAAGCCTAGAAAAGTGCTGATGGCGATGGAGCAGTTTGAGATGATGCTCTCTGGCGGAGAGGTCGTTGGCAATTCGGCGGATATGGATGAATCGGCAGGAGCCAATGGAATGGAATCTCCCAGTTCTGGAATGAATGCTGAAATTCCGGCAGATGCTGCCACCTCCACAGCCTCTGCGGCAGAGGACGCTGGCTCTTGGCGGGAGACGGCGGTGACGGAAGAATTTTAGAAAGCAGAGTGTATAACGCTACATGTTTAAGTATATATATCGAAAGGAGAATATCAAATGAGTGTTGACAAGAAAGAGATGCAGGCAATGAAAGAGGGGAAGGTGCGGAGGATTTACGACAATGGTGACAGTCTCATTATGGTAGCCACAGACCGAATCAGCTGCTTCGACGTGATTTTAAATAATGAGGTTACGAAGAAGGGAACGGTGCTGACCCAGATGTCCAAATTCTGGTTTGACATGACGGAAGATATCCTTCCCAACCATATGATTTCAGTGGATGTGAATGATATGCCAGAATTTTTCAGGCAGAAGGAATTTGACGGAAATAGCATGCTATGCCGTAAATTGGACATGCTTCCCATCGAGTGCATCGTGCGGGGATATATTACCGGCAGCGGCTGGGAAAGTTATCAGAAGAACGGCACAGTCTGCGGAATCAGCCTGCCGGAGGGATTGCGGGAGTCTGACAAACTGCCGGATCCCATTTATACGCCATCCACCAAGGCAGAAATCGGAGATCATGACGAAAATATATCCTATGAGCAGAGCGTGGCTCATCTGGAAAAGTATTATCCGGGAAAGGGGGAGGCGTATGCGTCGAAGCTTCGGGACTATACCATCGCCCTGTATAAGAGATGTGCAGAGTATGCCTTGGGCCGGGGGATTATCATTGCGGATACCAAGTTTGAGTTCGGACTGGACGAGGAGGGCAATATGGTGCTGGGAGATGAGATGCTGACGCCGGATAGTTCCAGATTCTGGCCGGCGGAGGGGTATGAGCCGGGACATGGGCAGCCCTCTTTTGACAAGCAGTTCGCAAGGGACTGGCTGAAGGAAAATGAGGGACATGACTGGACGCTGCCTCAGGATGTGGTGGACAAGACGATTGCCATCTATTTGCAGGGATATGAGTTGCTTACGGGAAAGAAACTGTAGAGAAATATCAGGATGTTACTGTGAAGAACAGGATTGGAGGAGAAGATGCTTCGTGGGGCATTGATTTGCAATGCGTTTTTGCGTAGTGGAAAATTTGTAGAACATTATGCGTGGCTAAAGGAGGCGGCAGAGCGGCAGGGTATGGCTCTGTCGCTTTTTGACAATACGAAGTTGTGCCGTGTCTTGGGAGGAGAGCGGCATCCCATGTCAAGCAGGAAGCAACACGGTTCTGCAGATGGAAAAGAGAGACGCGACGCACAGGGATGGGATGCATGGCGCCAGGAATGGGATTGGCTGGATTCAGTGGATTTTGTTATCTTTTGGGACAAAGATATTCCCGGAGGCAAATATCTGGAGGCGGTTTGCCGGGAGAAGGGCATCGGGATATACAATGAGGTGGATGCGATTGCTTGCTGCGACCATAAGTTTTTTACCTATGAGAAAATCTGGGAGTGGAACAGGGGGCAGAAGGATGAGGCGCAAATCAAACTGATTCCCACCATAATGGCTCCCATGACCTATGAAAATATTGGGTATGCCAATCTAGAATTTGTACAGGATGTAATAGGGCATTTGGGGCTTCCGTTGATTGTGAAGGAATGCTACGGCTCCTTTGGCATGCAGGTGTACAGGGCAGATACCGGCGAGGAAGTCTGCGCCCTCACGGAAAAGTTGGCGGGAAAGCCTATTCTCTATCAGAAGTATCTGGAAAGCACCATGGGAAATGATGTGCGGATACAGGTGGTGGGGGGACAGGCAGTGGCGGCCATGCATCGTTTTTCTGAAACTGGGGATTTTCGGGCAAACCTTACCAACGGGGGAAGCATGGAACCCTATCCCCCCTCGGAGGAAGAACGGTGCATCGCAGTTCAGGTATGTACCGTGCTGGGACTGGACTTTGGGGGAGTGGATCTGCTCTTTGACCATGAGGGGAGGGCCTCTATCTTATGCGAGGTAAACTCCAATGCACATTTTAAGAATATTTTTGACTGCACCGGGGTCAATGTGGCAGACTGCATTATGGAGCACGTTAGGCGAAAGGTGGAGGCCCAAAACTTCGGGAAACATTGATTATGGCTGCGTCAGCTGGGATTTTGCCAGTGTCAGCAGCCATGGAAGAGAAGGAGGCACAGGGGTATGTGCAAAGAAATAAGAGCGTATCTGATTTATGCTCCTAGAGAGGGGGAGAGAAACCAGGCCTTTATTCGCATGTTTCAAGAGGAGGGGAGCAGGCAGGGGATTTCTTTCTCCTATGTCTCTCTGGAAGAATTTCGTCAGAGGGAGATGCCAGAGGTAGCGCTAAACCGCACTAGGCTGCCTGAGATCAGTCGATGGTATGAAGAGAGGGGCTGCTTGGCATTGCACGACTCTGCTATTGTAGAAATCTCCAATGATAAATGGAGGACTTTGCTTTATCTGCTGCACCAGGCAGAACATGGGGCATTGCCTGCTTTGAAAGGAAAAAAGTGGCTGCCTGATACCCTTCATTTTCCAAGGGCAGAGAGAGGTGGAAGGTTCCATAGAATGGCTAGAGCAGAAGGGACGCATGCCACTGCTTTAGAAAGAAAAATAAATGATATAGATGAAAGATATCCTTGCATTGTACATAAGGATGGGGAAGAATGTCTCCAGGCGATGTCGTTAGAAGATTTTTTGGAACGGCATCCTTGCCCTGTCATGAAGACGGTGTCCGGCCATGGGGGGAAAG
>CASGVX010000092.1 GCA_949346185.1 uncultured Lachnospiraceae bacterium | reverse complement strand
GGCGGCAAGGGATACTCAGGGCTACTACGCCAAACTGGCCGCCGGAGGATTCCACAGCACCACTCGAATCTCCTCCTCCTCCCCGGAAATGTGGGAGAATATCTGCCAGACCAACCGGGAGAAGATCGTAGAATTTCTGGAGGAATACATCGACACCCTCAACAGGGCAAAAGAAGATATTATCAGCGGAGATGCCCAAGCCATCACAAAACTATTTGCAGATGCGAAAAAGTACCGGGACAACATCCCCACATAGCGAAAATAACAGATTTTGGAGGAAACCCAGCATGAACAATATCTTAGCAGGACTGAATCCGGAACAGGAGAGGGCAGTCAAGCACCACGTCGGCCCCCTCCTAATCCTCGCCGGAGCCGGCTCAGGCAAAACCAGAGTACTCACCCACCGGGTGGCATACCTAATTCAGGAATACCGAGTGAACCCATGGAACATCCTAGCCCTTACCTTCACCAACAAGGCAGCAGGGGAAATGCGGGAGCGGGTGGATAAAATCGTAACAGAAAACGCCCAAGACATCTGGGTGAGCACCTTCCACTCCACCTGCGTGCGCATCCTAAGGAGGTACATAGAAGCGCTGGGCTATGAGCGCAGCTTCACCATCTACGACGGAGATGACCAGAAAACCTTGATGCGGGACATTCTGAAATATCTCCAGCTAGATCCCAAGAAATTCAAGGAGAGGGCGGTATTAAGCGAAATCTCATCCGCCAAGGACGAGTTGATTTCCCCGGAAATGTACGAGCAAAAAACCGGCGGGGAATATTTCAAAGAAATCTGCGCCCGCTGCTACCGGGAATACGAGAAGCGGCTGCGGGATTCCAATGCGCTGGACTTTGATGACCTAATCTGCAAGACCATCCAGCTATTGGAGGAGAATGAGGATATCCTTGCCTACTATCAGAACCGTTTCCGTTACATCATGGTGGATGAGTACCAAGACACTAATACCGCCCAGTTCAAGCTGATTAGCCTATTGGCAAACTATAAGGATGAGAATGGCGACGTACATCACAATCTCTGCGTGGTGGGTGACGATGATCAGTCCATCTACAAATTCCGGGGAGCCAATATCTATAATATCCTGAATTTCGAGAGTTTGTACCCAGAGGCAAAGGTAATCAAACTGGAGGAGAACTACCGCTCCACCCAGAACATCTTGGATGCCGCCAATGCAGTTATCCGCAATAACAGCGTGCGGAAGGAAAAGGCGCTCTGGACGGAAAAGGAGAAGGGAGACGCCATCTATTTCTCCCTCTTCCAAGACGAGCGGGAGGAGGCGGGCTCCATCGCCGACGCCATCGCCCATGTGGTAGACAATGGGCTGGCCTCCTACAAGGACTTTGCCATCCTGTACCGCACAAATGCCCAATCCCGAGTATTCGAGGAAAAGCTGGTGATGCACAATGTACCCTACCGCATCGTGGGCGCAGTGAACTTCTACCAGCGCCGGGAGATCAAGGACCTCCTCTCCTACCTCCGCACCGTGGAGAACGGGCTGGACGACATCAGCGTGAAGCGGATTCTCAATGTGCCCAAACGGGGCATCGGCCTGACCACCATGGATCGGGTGAATAACTATGCCATGGAGCACGAAACCAGCTTCTATGGCGCGCTGGAAAACTACGAATACATTGACGGGATCGGAAGGAGCTCTGCAAAGATTGGCTCCTTTGTCAGCCTCATCGAATCCTTTAAGCGGCATCTGGCAAGCCCGGAATACTCTCTGGAAGATTTGCTCCGGGAAATCATCGAGGAGACGGGATATGTGCGCCTGCTTCAGGAAGAGGACACGGAGGAATCCCTAGGGCGTATTGAAAATATTGAAGAACTTATAAGCAAGGTAGTCTCCTATGAGGAAAATTGCGAGGGAGAGCCCACCCTCAGCGGCTTCCTGGAGGAAGTGGCTCTGGTGGCAGATATCGACAATGTGGATGAAAATAACGACATCGTACTTTTAATGACGCTGCACAGCGCAAAAGGACTGGAATTTCCCTACGTGTACCTAGTGGGCATGGAGGAAAATATCTTCCCGGGATATGCCGCCGTCTCCGGGGAAAGCCCGGAGGAGATGGAGGAGGAGCGCCGACTGTGCTACGTGGGAATCACCCGAGCCAAGGAAAAGCTCTCCCTCAGCTGCGCCTATTCCCGATTCCGCAATGGAGAGCGGCATTTCAACCGCCCCTCCCGCTTCATCAATGAGATTCCCAGATACCTCCTAAAGCAAAGCGGCGGCTTAAAACCCCATGACGGCAGGTCTGAAGAGGAAAGCGTAATCGCCCCATCCCCCCGCCGGATGGAAAAGAAAGCACCCTCCCTGTCCACCAACTACAGTTCTTCCTGGAATCCCGCTGCCGAGCGGGCCGCAAAGCAGGCGGGGCACCAGAACGCTAGGAATGCCGGCACGAAGGATATGGGCCTCTTTTCCGGCAATCCATACATTTCCAAGGGCATGCCCGGAGGAGGCTCCGCAAACAGTGCGGCTTCCCCGACTGGCAGTTCCTCTCCCGCACGCAAAGCCCCGCCATCCGCTGCCAATACGGGCGGCCCAGGCTATGTCGTGGGCGACAGGGTATCCCACGCCCGCTTCGGCCAAGGGACAGTAACTGCCATGAAGGATACCGGAGGAGATCATCAGGTAACTGTCACCTTCGAAGGGGATATGACAAGAAAAATGATGGCTTCTTTCGCAAAGTTAAAAAAAATATAGATATTAAATGGCAAATATGGTAAACTAATAGTCATAGAATGAAGGAAAAGGAGGTCAGTGCCAAAAATAAATTTTTTACAACTCGTACGTAGCAAGAGTTTGGCACTTTGTGTCTGCGCGCTGCTTGACACAAAGATGCTTTATGCGCAAAAGGCAGCGCAGAAATGAGGATTATTATGTCAAACAAAGTAGAAGAATTATTAAACACTGCTAGGATTAATGAACTGCTCCATCGCAAGGAGCTGGAGGAGAAGAACAAGAACACCATCGTCATCGTGCTGGCAATCATCGGTGCCGTGGCAGCCATTGCGGGCATTGCATTTGCCGTATATAAGTATCTCACGCCAGATTACTTAGACGACTTTGACTCCGATGACATCTATGACAACTTCGATGATGACTTCATCGAGTTCTCTGATGAAAAGCCAGAGGCAGAGGACTAAAAGACGCGAAGTTTTAAAGCAATTTTAATGCCGGAATGGATTTTTCCATTTCGGCATTTTCATGACTGCTACTACACACGACCGTAGAAAAGAGACCACTATCCTCTTCTCTGTGACTAATGTGAATAGCGGCTGACAACAATGACAAATGAATGGAGGACAATTATGAAGCTTTGGGGCGGACGATTCACGAAGGAGACCAACCAGCTGGTGCATAATTTCAATGCTTCCCTCTCCTTTGACCAGAAATTTTTCCAAGAGGATATTGACGGAAGCATAGCCCATGTGACCATGCTGGCCAAGCAGGGCATTCTCACGGAAGAGGAAAAGGACACCATTATCCAAGGACTGCAGGGAATCTGCCAAGATATCAAGTCCGGCAGATTGGAAATCACGGAAGAGCACGAGGATATCCACAGTTTCGTGGAGGCAAACCTCATTGAACGAGTGGGGGATGCGGGGAAGAAATTACATACCGGGCGAAGCAGGAACGATCAGGTTGCGTTGGACATGAAACTCTACACCCGAAAGGAAGTCCAAGAGATGGACAAGCTGCTGAAGGAACTGCTGGAAAGCCTCCTTCGCATCATGAAGGAACATATGGACACCATCATGCCGGGCTTTACCCATCTGCAAAAGGCACAGCCTATCACTCTGGCACACCACATGGGGGCATATTTCGAGATGTTTCGGAGAGACCGCTCCCGGCTGCAGGATATTTACCAGCGCATGAACTACTGCCCTCTGGGATCTGGCGCACTGGCCGGCACCACCTATCCTTTGGACAGAGACTATACTGCCTCCCTGCTGGATTTCTTCGGACCCACCCTGAACAGCATGGACTCCGTATCAGACCGGGATTACCTAATAGAACTTTCCTCCGCCATGTCCATCATCATGATGCATTTGAGCCGCTTCTGCGAGGAAATCATCGTCTGGAACACCAACGAGTATCAGTTCATCGAAATAGACGACTCCTACTCTACCGGCAGCAGCATCATGCCCCAGAAGAAGAACCCGGACATTGCGGAACTTGTCCGGGGCAAGACCGGGCGGGTATATGGCTCTCTCATCTCCCTGCTAACCACCATGAAGGGACTCTCCTTGGCATACAATAAGGATATGCAGGAGGACAAGGAATTTGTCTTTGATGCCATGGACACTACCAAGGGCTGCATCCTTCTGTTCCGGGGGATGCTAGACACCCTTACGTTCAAGAAAGAAAACATGCGGGCAAGCGCAGAGGGGGGATTCACCAACGCCACCGATGCCGCAGACTATCTCGTCAACCACGGCGTGCCTTTCCGGGATGCCCACGGCATCATCGGTCAGCTGGTGCTGTACTGCATTGACAAAAATATTTCCCTCAAAGAGATGTCTTTGGAGGAATATAAGGCGATCAGCCCGGTATTTGAAGAAGAAATCTACGATGCCATCAGCATGGAAACCTGCGTGGCGAAGCGAAACATCGTAGGAGCTCCCGGGCCGGAGGCGATGAAGAAAGTGATCCAGATCTACGAAAAATATCTGAGCGAGGAATAGCATATGCATGCAAATGCAGATGTTATTCACTGGCCTTTGGAGAAATTTGTCCCAGATAAGGACAGGTAGGAACAGAGGATTCCAAAATCGTATTGCCCATGGAAAATGCCATCCTTTGTCATAGGATGGCATTGTTTCATGGGCAATCTCTAATGATTCCGCCTCTATGTCCAAGCCTTCAAAGAAATCATCGTATACAGCACTTACGAGGCAAATCCTTTATTCACTTTTTACTGCTCCGGCTTCCTGCGGTGCATAGAAAATTCATACTGGCTGTATTCCTGCAGCGTATCCAGAATGCCCCTGTCATCGGCAGACTGAATCTGCTTGTCACGCTCTCTCTTGAAGCTCCGCTCCTCCTGAATATTTCCAGGACCAGACACGCAGCCCCCCTCGCAGCACATGCCTTCGATAAAGTCCTCCGGCAACTTGCCCACCTTCATCAGCATCAACGCTTTCTTGCACTCCGCCGCCCCATTGCATCGGCGCACATTCACAGAATTTTCTACGCCCTGCTCAGACAACGCCTGCTGCACTGCGGTGGTCACGCCCCCGGCATTGGCATAGCGCTTGCCATACACGCTGCCATTCTGCTCCCCGATGGAGACAGGCTGCAGATGCACATCCTTTGCCCGAAACATCGCCCGAAGTTCCTCAAAGGTCATGGCAAGATCCGCATTCTCCCCGGGATACGCCTGATCCTGTCCCGCCTCGCTCTTCTTGGCAATACAGGGACCTACAAAGATGCACACGGCATCCGGATCCATGGCTCTTACCAGGCGGGCAGTAGCCGCCATGGGAGATACGGTGGTAGAAATATTATCTGCCAAAGCCGGAAAATGTCGGCGAATCATATGGACGAATGCGGGACAGCAAGAGGTCGTCATCTTCTTGCCCTCATTGTATGCTTCTGCCCACTCCTTCGCCTCGGAGTCTGACACGAAGTCCGCACCAATGGCCACATCCACCATATCCTTGAAGCCTAGTTTCTTCACCCCGTCTCTGATAGACTCCATGGTAATATCTGCGCCAAACTGTCCTTCTGCCGCCGGAGCCACCATGGCATATACCGGCCTGTCGCCTTTCAAATGGTCGATGATTTCCACGATGCGGGAACTATCCGAGATGGCGCCGAAGGGGCAGGAATTGATGCATGCCCCGCAGCGGATGCATTTTTCCTCATTGATATTAACCGTTCCATTCTCCTCGCTGGCCTGAATGGCATCCACCGGACAAGCTCGGCGGCAGGGACGCATAATATCCACAATGGCATTGTATGGGCAGGCATCAAAGCACTGGCCGCACTCCTTGCACTTATTGGGATCTATGTATGCCTTCGTCCTAGTCATGGTAATGGCATCGAACTTGCATGCCTGCATACATTTCTTTCCCATGCACTTCTGGCAGTTGTCCGTCACTGAAAAGCGTGTAACCGGACAGTTCTCGCAAGCCGCGGGGAGAATGACCACCGTATTGTTGCAATTCTCACCGTTGGCGGGATTGATATTCTTCGCCAGCATGATGCGCTCGCGGATAATCTCCCGCTCCTTATATACGCAGCAACGGTAACTGGGCTTGCTGCCTGGCAGAATCTCATAGGGCAGCGTCGCCTCGATTTTTTCCAGATTCCCCTCAAATGCAGCCTTAGCCACATGATACAGCACTTCATTTTTTACCTCTTCAATGGTATCATTTTCATTTAACATCATTGACCTCCATTCCGTACTTCGCAGTTCACTACCGCACCACAGTGTGTTATGTTACTATTCACAACTATCATCATATCACATTGTGTCCCTCACTGCAAATCTTTCTGATTGGGCAAATAGCATTTCTGACAATGTCTGGAAAAGCTGATCCGGCTGAATCGGCTTAGACAAATGCCCATCCATGCCCGCTTCCCGGGACAGCTGCACATCTTCCTCGTAGGCATTGGCTGTCATGGCAATAATTGGTATGCTCCCGGCATCCGGGCGGTCCAGCTGGCGAATCTCCCTTGTAGCCTCCAATCCGTCCATCACCGGCATGCGAATGTCCATTAAAATGGCATCAAAAAAATACACGTCGGAACTGGCAAATTTTTCTACGCCATTTTTTCCATGATCTGCCGTAAATACAATGATACCCTTCTTCTCCAGCAGCCGCTTGGCTATTTCCGTATTGAGGGGATGATCTTCCACCAGAAGGATTCTTCGATGAGCCAGATTCGCCTCGCTCAGCTCCTTCCTCTGCTTTTTCTTTCTCTCATCCGCATCCCCCTCCACGGCCATTTCAAAGGAGAGGGTCACCGTAATTGTCGTGCCCTTCCCCAGTTCGCTGTCTATATGGATGTTTCCACCCATCAGTTCCACCAAACTCTTGGTAATGCTCAGTCCCAGCCCCGTCCCCTGCACCTGGGCCGTAAATTCATTATTCTCCTGAGCGAAGGGCTGGAACATATGCTCCTGAAATTCCTTGCTCATCCCAATGCCTGTATCGGATACAATAAAATCACTGGTAATCACATTGTCAGCAATCTGAACGTTTTCCTCTCGATAAGAAATGCTCCCCCCCTGCTTAGTGTACTTCACCGCATTAGAAAAAATATTGAAGAAAATCTGATTCAGCCGCACCTTATCTGCCATCACGGCGGGGTAGCGGTCTGATTCCCTTATGTTTAGAGCAATGCCCTTATTGTTGCAAAGCGGTTCAAACATAGTTCTCAGGTTGCCAATAAAATCCCCATAGGCATAGTTTTCTTTGTGGAGTTCTACGGAACCATCCTCAATCTTGCTCATATCCAGAATATCATTGATCAGCCCTAGGAGAAAATGGCTGGCAGAATTAATCTTTGCGAGGTTGGCCTCCACCGCCATCGGATCGTTGGTCTCATCCAATGCCAAAGCCGTGATGCCGATAATGGCATTCATAGGCGTGCGGATATCGTGGCTCATGCGGGAAAGAAAATCCGTCTTCGCCGCATTGGCCGCATTGGCTTCCTCCAGCGCCGCCGCCAGAGCCTCCCGCTGCTTAATCTCCGCCTCGTACACATCCGTAATATCCCTCTGGGAGGCAAGCACCAATTTCTCTCCATCATCAATATAAAAGAACTGAATCTTCTTTCGCTTCCTGCCCCCATCTTCCTGAACCATGGTATAAAATACTGTATACTCCCCCATCAGGCTCAACTGCTCCAGCACCATCTCCCACTGCAGCTGCTCCACCACGGCATCTTCTTCCTCCACCTCATGGACGGAAATAGAACGTGGTACGGTGTATCCTGCAGAGATG
>CASGVX010000091.1 GCA_949346185.1 uncultured Lachnospiraceae bacterium | reverse complement strand
AGTTTACTCGCAGCCGAATTTCCTGCAGCTTTTCAAACTGCCAGGACCTATGTAGAAATGCTTCCCTAAGCTTTGCGGCAAGCATGTAAAATATCTCTTCCTTGTCCCCAGATCGACCATTTCCTTCCACATTGCCACCTCCTTCATTCTATACATATGCACAGAAAATGTGGTACATGCTGATTTTAAAGAAAAACTTCCAGTTGATAACCAGCATGCGCCATGATACACTAAATGAATAATACGCTATGGAAGCATAGTCAAACGAACCCACATGGAAAATCATAAACAAAAAGGAGTACCAAATGATAAAACCTACATTTTTACTAATAATATTGTTGGGAAACCTCTGCCTATCCAATATCTCCGCAAAGCCAGCTCCGGCAAAGACGGCAAAGCCAGAGGTGTCTATCACCATCAGCGCGGCAGGGGACTGCACCTTCGGCAGCGACCAAAGTTCTCCCGCCAGCGCAAATTTCTACTCTGTCTATCGCAGAGTGAAGAGCAGCCGCTATTTCTTCCAAAAGGTTTCTTCCATATTTAAGAAGGACGACCTCACCATCGTAAACTTGGAAGGCACATTGACCAAGAGAGGACAGCGCGCCCCCAAAAAGTATGCTTTCCGAGGAAACCCCTCCTACGCCAAAATCCTGAAAAAAGGCCATGTCGAGGCAGTATCCTTTGCAAACAATCACTGCAGGGATTTCGGTGCAGTCAGCTATCAGGACACCTGCGCAACTCTGAAAAAGAACAAAATACACTATGCCTCCTATGAAAAAACCAGCATTTATAGAAAAAAGGGAAAGAGCATCGGCATGGTAGCAGTAAATGGGTTAGAGAATTTTACCACTAGCAAGAACCTCATTCAGAAAGGCATCAAGAAATTAAAAAGAAGAAAAGCAGACCTGATCATCGTCAGCATTCACGCCGGCACAGAACACACCAGCCAGCTAAGCGACGTGCAGAAAGCCTTATCCCGCTACGCAGTGAGACAGGGGGCCAACCTCGTACTGGGACACCATCCCCATGTACTGCAGGGCATCGAGACATATCGGGGGGCTTACATCGTGTATAGCTTAGGAAACTTCTGCTTCGGAGGAAACACCAACCCCTCTGACAAGGACACCATGATTTTCCAGCAAAAATTCACCTTTCAAGGCAAGAAGCTGCTGCGAAAGAAAAGTCCCGCCAAAGTCATTCCCTGCTCACTGTCCTCCCGCCCAGACATCAATAACTACCAGCCAAAGCCCGCCGCTTCCAAGCGATATCAGCGCATTCTGAATAGGCTGGCTCGATACAGCCGCCCCCTGGGAACCACCCTCCGCACCAGAAAGGGCAAGAGAACCAATATCCTGCGTTAGCGTCAAGGGAAATGTACAGCGTTGCTTGTTACTATTCACGGTCGATTGTGAATAGTAACGATGGGATGAAAATTTCATGAAAATTTAATATATTTGTATGGAATTTTTTCTAATTTTTCTGTATACTAAGTAGTGACACTTAGTATGCAATACATGTTGGCACACCACTACATTCTAATACATTCAAAGAGATTAAAAAATGATTCCAGGGAGGAGGAAGCAATTATGAATATCAGTGGAATTACAATGAAGCCAGACACCGTGGAGCAGGCAAAAAATGCCGGATTCGACAGGTCAGAAATCAAGTAAATGGAGCGCAGCGGCCAGATTGAATGCCAGACATGCAAAAACCGTTCCTATCAGGATGGTTCAGATGAAAATGTCTCTTTTAAATCTCCCTCCCATATTTCTCCGGGAGCTTCCGCTTCAGCCGTAATGGCTCACGAACAGGAACATGTCAGCAACGCCTACAAGCAGGCGAGCCAAGGAAATGGAGAAGTGATCCAGGCCAGCGTGCGCATCCAAACCGCCTCCTGCCCGGAATGCGGCAGAACATATGTGGCTGGCGGCGAGACTACTACCCAGATTCGATACAATGAAGAAAACCCCTACGGCCAGGCGTTCAAAATCCAAGATGCCGCCAGCGTCTCAGGGCAAAATATCAATCTTGGCACTTAGCCGAATAGCAACCACAATAAACAGAAAGAAGAGGAACACTTATGGATAGAGGCGAAATGGAAATCCGAGCTTTGGTAAATCAAATATCCCAAAAAGAACTGCTAGATTTTTACTCTGCATTCGAGCAAGTGACGGGTTATCCCTTGGAAAGCCCATTAATCAATGAAAAATATTTATACGAGGAAAAAGATGGTCTGTATATTGCGATCGGAGCCCTCCTAGTGCAGAAGCTTTCTCAGGATCGCATCGATGCCATTGTCTCCGTCTTTCAGGAATATGCAGAAACTGTGACAAAATCCTATGCGGAGCGTCTCTCGCATTCTTAAAGCAGAAAATTCTTGTTGGTGTACTGCCACATTTCGAGCATTTTTTTATCAGTTAAAAAGAGGCAGTCGGATTGGCATCCTTCTCAAGCAGATTTTCATCTGCCTAGGAAGGATTTCGGCAATCATCCGTTTTGCCTCTTTTTCATTTATTACCTCCGCCGTCCCATACTACAATCCAAAACCAAAGAAGTTCAATACAAAAATATACCGAGAGGTTTAACTGAATATCAATGATACACTAGCGCAGTATTGCAGACAGATTATTCATAATCCCCGCCGCAACCTGAGGATCATTCATGGTATACACATGAATATGGGAAATGCCATTGGCAATCAGGTCAATCATCTGATCTGTGGCATAAGCAATCCCCGCCTGCTTCATCTTCGCCGGCTCATCTCCAAACCAATCGACAATGGCCTTGAATCTTGCCGGAACGCAGCTGCCAGACAGCTGAATGCTCCGCTCCACCTGATTCTTTCTGGTGATAGGCATAATTCCTGCAATAACGGGAACCATCACTCCCGCCTCCCGCAGTCGGTACATATAATTGTAAAAAATGCTGTTGTCAAAAAACATCTGGGTGGTAAGAAATTCGCAACCCGCCTCCACCTTCTCCTTGATATGGCGGATATCCTCTCCCTTGCTGGAAGCCTCAGGATGGCCTTCCGGATAACAGGCCCCGCCAATGCACATCTCCGGAGCCACCTCCTTAATCTCCCGCACCAGTTCCACCGCATGGTGAAACTGCTCTGGCAGCGGAAATTCTGAGGAATCCGGAATATCCCCCCGCAATGCCAGGATATTCTCTATGCCCGCCTCCCTCATCAACTGAATCTGTTCCTCCACCGTCTCCTTCGTGGAGGATACGCAGGTCAGATGCGCCATGGAATTTACACCATAGGCATCCTTGATATCCTTGGCAATCTGCACGGTATGGGCACTCGTTCCGCCGCCCGCACCGTAAGTCACGCTCATGAAATCCGGCTTCAGTGCGGCAATATCCTTCACAGCCCTATTCACATTTTCAAATGCAGTGGTTGTCTTAGGCGGAAACACCTCCAGCGATAAGGTGACTTCCTTTTTCTTCAATAAATCATCTATTCTCATAAAAAAACCTTTCCTTTCCAGTGTCTTCTAACTTAAGTGCACATGCCAATATATTAAATGACATGCTGTAAAATTCCATGCCTTTGTCACCAAATCAAAATGCAAATGGCAAAACTTTTCAATAACTTTTGCAAGCATATCAACAGATATTGCATTCCCCGCTTTATTCTCATGCCAAATAGAGGGATAAACCGATGCCCTGCGAATAGTCTGCGGATATGCGGTTTCTTCCGTCGCCGATAAATCAAGAAAAATCTTATCAATAGACACGCCCAACGCCCCGCTAATTTTTATCGCATTAGAAATAGAAGGCGAAGCTTTGTTGCACAATTCATTATAATTCGCTACTTGTTTTTTGTCCACCCCTAATATGTTAGAAAGTAGGGAAATCAAATTGATTGCTGCCATTCGCGATCATATCTAGAAAAAGAGCAGAATCATTGTGCTTGCACATAGGTTTGCGGCAATCCCAGCGAATACGCCACCTCTTCCCCTCATACAATACAATAAAATAATTCTCTTCCCCCATGCAGCATCGGAAGAATCCAAGGAGCATCAAAATGACCATATATATCGTAAAACCCGGGGACACCATAGACCAAATTGCGCAACAGCAGGGCACTACCTCAGAGGAACTCTCCTACGCCAATCAGATACCTGCCCCCTACCGCCTGGCAGTAGGGCAGGCTATCCTCATCCCCGGCGGGGAGGAAGCAGAAGACAGACGCATCGTCACTGCCAACGGATATGCCTACCCCTTTATCAGCCCCTGGGTCTTGCAGCAGACGCTGCCCTATCTCACCAATCTGCTAATATTTTCCTACGGATTCACGCTCCAAGGCACTCTCATCCCTCCCTTAATCTCAGAAGACTGGATGCTAGCCGAAGCACGGAGCGTAAACGTCACACCCGTGCTGGTATTAACGCCCCTAGGGTCTGACGGACGCTTCAACAACAATCTGATTCACTCCGTCCTGACAAACCCTCCGGCAAAAAACGAACTGATTCAGCAACTCCTGAATCTCACGGAAGAAAAGGGCTATGGCGGCGTAGATGTAGACTTTGAATATATCTTAGCAGAAGACCGAGATCTGTTCACCGCATTTGTAGCAGAATTGCGTACTGCCATGAATCAGGCAGAAAAATTTGTCAGCGTGGCCCTAGCTCCCAAGACCTCTGCCGACCAGAAAGGGCTGCTATATGAGGGCAAGGATTATCGGGGGCTGGGGGAAGCGGCAGACGAAGTCCTTCTCATGGCCTACGAGTGGGGCTATACCTATGGCCCCGCCATGGCAGTGGCTCCTCTGAACAAGGTACGCCAAGTGGTGGAATACGCCCTGACAGAAATCCCCTCGGAAAAAATCAATCTGGGAATCCCAAACTATGGCTACGACTGGACCCTGCCCTATGTGCAGGGAGAAAGCAAGGCTGTCACTATAGGCAATGTGGAAGCGGTGCAGATTGCCATCGAAAATGACGTCCCCATCCTCTTTGACGAAACTGCCATGTCCCCCTTCTTCAATTATGTGAGAGATGGCAGGGAGCACGAAGTATGGTTCGAGGATTCCAGAAGCATGCAGGCAAAATTCGGGCTAGTGGCAGAATATAACCTCCAAGGCATCGGGGTATGGCAGATCATGCGCCTGTTTCGAGCCATGTGGCTCATTTATGCGGGAATGTATTATGTCATCTGATAAAATAATTGACGCACCTATAGATAGGCTTGGAGAAATATCATAATAACGTATACAAACCTTACACCATTTTAACAACAAGCGTTATATAGAAGCACTCTCACACAGGAAATTCACACCCAGTTTCTGGCGAAGGCGGTTGATATGCACATGGAGCGTTTGCAGCTCCGATTCGCTGTCACTGCCCCAGACAGTGCCAAACAGGTACTCTTTTTTCAGAACTTTGCCCTGATTCTCCATCAGAAGCGCTAACAGTTCAAATTCCTTTGCAGGCAGTTCCATGGGCTTTCCGTCGATGACTGCTGTTTTATCTGCAAGATTGAGCGTCACGTCCGCCGACAATGCATCTCGCTGGTCCCCTAGATATAAATGTGTCAGTACACTAGGCTGAACTTATGATTTCGGAAATGTCCGATTAGAATGCTGCATCGTATCTGTCATCCTGTTCTATTCTGTTAAGGATTTGCTAAGAGGTTACTGTGATTAGCGTCGTTGAGAATGAAAAATAAGAAAATGATATATTATTTGGACTAATCCCATTTTTATTGTAGTTTATTCTTATGTAAAATGATATAATTGTATAAAGGAATTAGATTGACAGCGGATGAACAATATGACAAAAAAGGAATAAAATAGAAAAAAGTAGGTTGAGGTTGCAGTCATTACAACAAAATATATGCGGATAGCGTGAAAATCAAGTCTAAAATTGTGCCTTTTTGGGGAAGGGTGTCTAGCAGGACACATTTAAGAAATTCACGGTGAAAGTACCGAAGGATTCCTTGAAGAAGATGCAGAAGCGTTTGAAGAAAAGCTTGATAAGGGCGATGAAATAAAGTGCTTGTCGAATGGAAAGGGGTGATGCTTTGTAGGGGTTTTTATGAATGGTAACAATAAGATTGGAGATGCAATTGTTGGCACAAAATATATAGAAGTGATGTCGATGATATGCGTGAATGAAATAGAAAATGTAGTGGAAGTGAAGATGAGAGATTTGTCCTATGAAAAAGAGTTTCGAGCAGAAATCTGTGACCATCCTTGCATTCGATTTGAAAAAATGGAGGTTGAACCATCTAAAACCGACTTGAAGCCAGGTGGGTATATTAGTAATCCTACTAGTAGCTATTCTATTGGATGGAGAGGATGGCGGATAAATAATGCGGGAAATTACACAGAAGGGTTGGTGACGGCTGGTCATGGTAACAGAGTGGGTGATAAGGCAGAAACCTCAGGTGGACATAAATTTGGAAAATTTGTGAAAAGAAGGTTTGGAGGGAACTTGGACGCAAGTTTTGTACAGAGAACAAGTGATAGCTTTGATGTTTCAAATACGATCAAATTCAGTGGAAGTTCTTTGAAAGCGGGATACTGTGTCACTGGAAATTTATGTCCTAAACAGAAAGTGTATAAAGTGGGAATGAAGACTGGATTAACCATGGGGGAGATAATTTCTCCTAGTTGCAAGGCATATTATCCGGAGGTTGATGGAGGTTCGGTAATAACATTTTCAGACTATGTAAATGCAAATTATTATTCTGACAGAGGAGACAGTGGCGGTCTGGTTTATATGGATGTCAATGGAGCATATGTGATTGCAGGGATTTCTGTTTGCAGGGGTAATGATAGCAAGCCTGAAAATCCTAATTCCAGTTTTGTAAAAGCAAGCAATATCGTTGATCAAATGGAAATATATCCATATTAGAAGAAGGGGGGATATTGATGAAAAGATTTTTTTCAATATTATTAGTGGTATTTTTACTTTTTCAAATTAATTTGCAGTCTGCCATGGCTACAGATGTATATGACAGTAGTAAAGAAACCGTTAGGAGTTTGGAAAAGGGGAATGAAGGTCATCTGCTCACCCTGGAGGGGCTTACGGCTATTCCGGATCGAGCGTATGCTAATAATACAAAGATTACCCGAGTGGTAGTTGCTGATGGAGTGAAAACCATAGGCAGGGAAGCTTTTGCAGGGTGTGTGAATCTTCGATATATCTTTCTGCCTAAAAGTGTAGAAAATCTGGGCAAGGATGTTTTTAAAGATTGCCCCCGGTGCTACAAAGATCCGGATGGTGTATTTGTATGTGCTGAAATAGGGATTTCCAGGAAAGTGCTTGACCAGCTGTATGACCAGGAATTGGAGGTTCGTACTGCTGAAAGAGATGGCAAGGCTTGTTTTACGACAGAAATGACGCAATATCCCATTGTGGGGCGACCATGGGCAATTACTCCGTTCAGATATACTGTCACAAAAAAGACGGATACAGAACGGGAAGTAACCGTGATTAATGTGGATAGCACTGAAAAGTCTAGAAAAAGCCTCAATATCCCCGATACGGTGACCATAGCAAGGAAAGTTTACAAAGTCGTGGGTATACAGAAGAATGCCTTCAAGGGAATGAAGAAGTTAAAGACTGTGACGGTGGGCAAGAATGTAAAGGAGATTGACAGCAATGCATTCAGGAACTGTAAGAAGCTGACCACCGTAAAAATCAAGTCTAAGAATTGTACCTTTTCCGGGAAGGGAATCTGGAAGGGGACGTCTAAGAAACTGACGGTGAAGGTGCCGAAGGGTTCCTTGAAGAAGATGCGGAAACGTTTGAAGAAAACCGGATTGAAGAAAAGCGGGGTAAAGGCATTGTGATAAGAACCTTGTCGAATGAAAGGGGGTGAGGCTTTCTGGAAAGCGATGGAATTTCATGAATGGGCATCATGATTCTGTTGCTGTATTGGGATTTTTATGAATGGTAACAGTCAATGATGCAGTATTCTAAAGAAGAAATGGAGGATGAATTATGTATACTTCCCTGCCCACTCCAG
>CASGVX010000090.1 GCA_949346185.1 uncultured Lachnospiraceae bacterium | reverse complement strand
ACGATGGAAATAGATAGCAAAGGGGAGCAGTATGGGATTATTTGAACGGTTTTTTGTGGATGTAAAGCATGGGAGTAAGATTACCTACAGCGAGAGTGACCTGCGCAAGTGGGATCGCACCTACGAGAAGGAGATTCTGGCAGATGACAGGAGGCGGGTGATGTCTCCCCTGCGCAAGGTGCCCCAGCAGGCATATCTCACCCAGATACGGGACTATGCTTTTGAGCGCATTCTGGATGGGCATATGTATACCTTCCAGCATCTGCTGGTGGTACCCAACCCCTATGATATCGTGAAGCAGTCTGCCCTATTGCTATTCAATTCCAGCAAGGAGACGAAGATCCGCTACCGAGTGCTGGGGGATACGGAGGATGCGGACTTCCGGGGAGAGACCGATTATACGAAACGCCACCGGGTACCTGTATTCGGGCTTTACCTTCAGCGCAGCAATAAGGTGGAACTGGAGATGGTTGACCGGCAGGGCAGGGTGGTAAAGCGGCGGATGATTCGCATTTACGTGTCGGAGACGCCCAAGAAGCTTTTGAATATATTGGGAAAAAATTCCAAGGAGGGGCAGGTGCAGTTTCCATTTATTATGGTCAATGGCGTATCCTTTAATCCCATGGCAGTGGATTGCAATGGGGATATCCGCTATTCCATCCAGCTTCGGACGAATAGCATTGGAATGATTCCATTGGCGGGTGGGCGGTTCCTCTATGAAGACAGGACTGCAAACCGGATGAACAAGAAGGGGCAGATAAAGCCCTGCCGATATCATGAGATGGATTATCTGGGCAGGGTGTACCGTACATTTCTTCTGGAATCCCCTATCGAGGGATACGCAACCCAGGGGGGAGATTCCCTTTTTCTGGTTACGTCTGCGGATGAGAATCACCGCTCTGACCAGATTATGGAATTGGATATGGCCACCGGGGAAGTGGTGAAGCGGTGCAATTTGACCGATTTGATTGGGGACAAGTACCGCAATTGTGAAAACTGGGCGCAGATTACGTCTATTTTCTGGCGCAGAGGAAAACTGGTACTGTCCATGAAGAAAGTCCATACCGTTCTGGAGATTGACTGGGAAAAACTGGAAATCAGCTGGGCGCTGGCACCGGAATCGGTATGGAAGGGATCCCGGGTTGAGCCTTATCTTCTCAAGGGTGACTGCCCGGCAGAGGAAATCTGCGCCCAGCCGGATTATGTGACCTCGGCGTTTCTGGACGAGGAGGCAGGAAGGGAGCGGGTGGTTCTGTTTCAGGAGAGGAATCAGGGGAAGGTACCTTTGTCCGTTCCTGATGGAGAACGGTCTGGTCTGGCCTTTGTGGATATCTATGCGAAAGAGCGGCGTTTTCAGGTGGTGGATTCTTTTGATTGCGTGAAGACTAGGGAGCATGGCATCAGTCTATATGATACCTCCAGAGACCACATGTTCCTCAGTGCAGGAGGAATGAAGCAGCTGGTGGATGGCAATCGGTGCAAGTTGGAGGAGATGGACTTTCGGGCGGGCAAGGAGGTTCATAGCCTGTATATCCGCAAAGGGGTGAACCGAGTCTGGGAGTTTGCGCCGGATGTGACTCGCTGTGCGGAGCCGGTGAAAGTGACCAAGGATGTGATATTTGGCCAGGTTTCCCCGCCGAAGGAATTTCATGGAGAATTGCCTGAAATGGCGAAGGGACGGCTGGATAGGAATGATTTCAGCGGCGTGTTCCTCTGCGAGGACTTATTTATCAGCAGCATCCTTCCGGGAAAGATTGCAAGAATCTTTTTCGTGGGGAAGAGCCATGCCTATGTGCAGGATTATTCTAATATGGTGACGGGGAAGTTCAAGTTTCCTTTTGTGGTGTCCCTGCGGGAATTTGCGGTGGACGAGTACCAGGTCTATGTGGAGAGCCAGGGCAGGGTGCATCGGCTGAAAAATGAGATTCGGGTAACGGAATGATTGTATAAAGTGCATAAATATTCAAATGAGGATGTGATATTTTTGTGAAAATATTGCATTCTCTTTTGGCTTTTAGTATACTTAGTACAATGGTAAAATAAAGGAGGTTATTTTGAAATGGTAAACAGATTTGTTTTGAATGAGACATCCTATCATGGGGCTGGCTCTATTGCCAGCATAGCAGATGAAGCGAAGGCGAGGGGATTTCAGAAGGCATTTGTATGCTCCGACCCAGACTTGGTAAAGTTTGGCGTGACGAAGAAGGTATTGGACGTGCTGGAACAGAATGGGCTGGCGTATGAATTGTATTCTGATATTAAGCCGAACCCTACCATCGAGAATGTGCAGACAGGCGTAGAGGCGTTTAAGAATGCAGGTACGGATTACCTCATTGCCATCGGCGGCGGTTCCTCTATGGATACGGCCAAGGCCATAGGCATCATCATCAATAATCCTGAGCATGAGGATGTGAGAAGTCTAGAGGGCGCAGTGGACACCAAGAACAAGAGCGTGCCGATATTTGCAGTGCCCACCACGGCGGGAACGGCAGCAGAGGTAACGATTAACTATGTCATTACTGATGCTGAGAAGAATCGCAAGATGGTATGCGTGGATCCCCATGACATACCTGTGGTGGCGTTCATTGATTCGGAGATGATGGCATCCATGCCCAAGGGGCTCACCGCAGCCACCGGAATGGATGCGCTGACCCATGCCATCGAGGGCTATATTACGGCAGGAGCATGGGAACTGTCTGATATGTTCCACTTAAAGGCCATCGAGATTATTGCCCGCTCGCTGAGAGGGGCAGTTGACAATACCCCGGAGGGCCGGGAGGGAATGGCTCTTGGACAGTATGTGGCTGGCATGGGATTCTCCAATGTGGGGCTGGGCATCGTGCACTCCATGGCACATCCTTTGGGCGCCCTGTATGATACGCCTCACGGCGTGGCAAATGCCATTATCCTTCCTACGGTGATGGAGTACAATGCAGAGGCCACGGGAGAGAAGTATCGGGATATCGCCAAGGCAATGGGCGTGGAAGGCACGGAAAATATGAGCCAGGACGAGTACCGCAAGGCTGCAGTGGCTGCTGTGAAGAAGCTTTCCGTGGATGTGGGCATTCCGGCAGACCTGAAAGATATCGTGAAGAGAGAAGATATTCCCTTCCTGGCACAGTCTGCCTATGATGATGCCTGCAGGCCGGGCAATCCCAAGGAGACATCCGTGGAGGACATCACGAAGTTGTATGAGAGCCTGTTGTAATTTAGAATAGATAGTTCTCTAGGGACGGATATCATTTTTTAAGAAAGTTTGAAATCCTTTTGTGAGACAAGTTAAATTGCGTCCATGTGAAAGCGAGCGTGCTTTTGCATGGACGTTTATCGCTATGTAAAGTAACGAATGCCATTTATTACAAAAATAATGAAATATAAAAAGAACGATTTTGCTTTGATGGAGAGGTGAGATATGATAAAATAAATAGTGAAAAGTTTTTTGGCTGATTTTTGGTGAAAGGAGTAGACCTGTTGGTCGAGATCGTATGAAAATACTATCATTATTTAGTGGTGCTGGCGGGCTTGATTTAGGCTTGATTCAAGCGGGAAATACGGTGATTTGGGCAAATGATATTGACAAAAATGCTGTTGAAACTTATAAGAATAATATAGGGAATCATATTGTCCTTGATGACATAAAAAATATAGATATTGCCACACTTCCAAGGGCAGAGGTTGTTGTGGGAGGATTTCCTTGTCAGGGATTTAGCCAGGCAAATAGATTCAGAATGTTAGAAGATGAAAGAAATCATCTTTATAGATTTTTTTATGAGGTGATAAAAAGGAAGCAGCCAGATTTCTTTATAGCAGAAAATGTAAAGGGGATATTATCTCTTGGAAAGGGTGCTGCAATAGAACAAATAATGTATGATTTCGGCAAGGCGGGATATAATACGGAATTGCATTTGGTGAATATGGCAGACTATGGCGTACCGGAAACAAGGAAAAGGGTAATTATCATAGGACAAAATAAATCATTAGGGAATAGAAAGTTATTTCATTTCCCGCCTCCTACGCATGAAAAGGATGGCAAGCATGGACTGAAAAAGTGGGTGAGCATTCGGAAGGCAATCGATCATTTTCCAGACCCTGATTTGCCTAATGCTGTCTTAAATCATGAATATTCAAAATATAAGGTGCAATACCGGGATTATACAGCGCATAGACAGACTGACCCTGATAAGCCGTCCCCGACGATACTTGCAAGAGGAAATGGTGGCGGAGGCGTGTGCGCAATACCCCATTATAATGGCAAAAGAAGATTGACAGTTAGAGAGAGCGCAACGGTACAGACCTTCCCGGAAGATTTTGAATTTCATGGTGTTATGGGCTCATGCTATAGACAAGTGGGAAATGCAGTGCCAGTGTTGTTTGCTTATATGTTGGGAAAAGAATTAATACGAATAGAGAGGAACAAAGAGTATGAGAGTAGTATCTTTGTTTAGTGGTGCGGGAGGGTTGGATCTAGGTTTTCGCATGGCTGGGCATGATATTGTTTGGGCCAATGATTTGTATGAAGATGCGGTGCATACTTATCAGAAAAATCTAGGCAACCATATTGTTTTTGAGGATATCCATAATATTTCAGCAGAACATATTCCGGATTGCGATATTGTTATTGGGGGATTTCCCTGTCAGGGATTTTCTGTGGCAAATATGAATAGAAATGCTAGCGATGAGAGGAATGCACTGTATAAGCAGTTAATAAGGGTGGTTAAAGCGAAGCGACCTAAATTTTTCTTGGCGGAAAATGTAAAGGGGATTACCAGTTTGGAAAAGGGGAAAGTATTTGATATGATTATGCATGATTTTGCTAAGATGGGATATAAAGTCGATTACCAAGTGCTGAATGCTGCAAATTATGGTGTTCCTCAGACGAGACAAAGAGTATTTATTGTCGGTGTATTTGAAAATATTGAATGGAATTTTACTTTTCCGAAACCTACACATTGCAAAGATGGTACTCATGGTTGTCCTAAATGGATAAGCGTATCAGAGGCATTATCGGATTTGCCAGATCCAGACGCAGAAAATGATGTTCTTAATCATACATATTCAAAGTATAAGTTGAATATAAATGGCTATATTGGCCATAGATTGCTTGATCCTGACAAACCAGCTCCCACAGTGACTGGAAGAGGTGACAATCGGGGAGGCGTAGTGGTTTTGCCGCATCCTAACGGAAGAAGGCGCATGTCCTGCAGAGAACTTGCATCTATACAAAGTTTTCCGATTGATTATGAATTTGA
This sequence comes from uncultured Lachnospiraceae bacterium, assembly GCA_949346185.1. GTDB lineage: Bacteria > Bacillota > Clostridia > Lachnospirales > Lachnospiraceae > Butyribacter. The sequence goes on along the minus strand of CASGVX010000090.1, from coordinate 2,743 downwards.
GGGAAACAATTCATCTATTTATAGACAGATTGCCAATGCTGTGCCTCCCCTGCTGGGTTATGCAGTTGCGAAGGAGTTTAATAAATTTTCAGAAGATAAGGAGTGCTAGCTAATGTTGTCAAAAGATTTTGTACCTGTAAAGCCATTTGATGAATTTAAATGGAAATGGGCAAGTCTTCAATGTACCGAACGATTAAATGATCCAGTTATTCTTTTAGGTGTTTTGTTTAGAATGAGAAAACTTGAATTGCTCGGTCAAAATATAAAATATAGTTCTTCGGAGTTTGCCAGGGAAATGTTTGACCTATCAAATGATGTATCAGATTCAATAAAGGTTAATCTTGGGGGGCGTGTTGGGGAAAGAAATATTGTTAGAAATAGCAGTCAGTATTGGAGGGCACTAGGGTTGATACCTAGTGATAGAACTGGTGTAATCAAGTTGACTGAGTTTGGAAAGAAAGTAGCAGATCGTGAGATTTCTCAGACGGAGTTTGCTGCAATAACGATACAAACTTTTCGTTTGCCAAATCCGCAAATCCAACATGATGCAGAATGCCAAAAATGGCTGAATGCAGGGATTCTTTTGTATCCGTTAAAACTTCTGCTAGAGATTTTGTGCGAATTGGCAAAAATTGACCAAGCACAAGGATATATCACACCAAGGGAACTTGTTCGTATTGTTATACCGTTATCGGGTTCCAAGGCTGGATTGCAAGATTATGTGAATTTTATTCTCTGGTACCGGGCAGAGAAAATTGATTTGGTTGGATGGCCTAATTATATTGAGGGAGCGAATGATTTTAGAATTGCGAGGGAGTATCTTATTTTCCTTCGTAATTATGGTTATGTTCTTAAAAGTGAGGAGAAAAAGAGAAGAGAGGATGAAGTATATTGTATTAATATGAATATCTTTGCAGAGATTAAAGAAATCATTAGAAAACAAGATAAAGAAAAATCACTCCTAAGAGCATTGGATCAGATTAGAGCCAGCGAAGTGGCATCTGAGGTTGAAAGAAAGCGCATTCAGAATAGAGTTTCCAGACCTAATCAGGCGTATTTTCGCAAAGAAGTGCTGAAAGCATGCGAGAGATGCGTTATCACAAATGTAACGATGCCGGAAGTGTTGGAGGCGGCACATATCAAGCCTTTTAAGTACAATGGAGAGGATACGGCCGCTAATGGTTTTGCAATGCGTGTAGACATACATACGCTCTTTGATGCTGGGCATCTGAGGATATCTCCAGACGGCAAGATAGAATTGTCCAATCGTGCAAGGCTGGATTATGGTGCGAGCATTCCTCCGCAAATTGTGATTCCGGCCTTTACGAATAGAGAGTTTTTGCGCTGGCGTTGGGAGAATTATAACGGGATTTAATAATAATCAAACTCGATTCAGCGCCCCCTGTTCTGCAATGATGAGCAGGGACATTTGTTCGTTCAGAATCAAATCCGGATCTGGCGTGACATTAATCTCCCCATTCTGGCGCAGGGCAATGACATTGATATTTTCTTTGTTCCGAAGATCCAGGTCCCGCAGGGTGTGCCCCGCCCATTTTGGGCGCATGGATATCTCCGCCATGCGGATGGTCTCGGAGATTTCTACAATGTCGATGATATTTCCCGTGAGCAAATGTCTGGCGATGCGAATGCCGGATTCCTGCTCAGGGATAATGATTTTATCAGCCCCCACTTTTTCAAGAATCCTAGTGTGAATGGTGTCTTTGGCTTTGGCGCAGATAAAGGGAACTCCCGCCTCCTTGCAGAAGATAGTGGCTAGGATGCTGGCATCTAAGTGCCCGGTGATGCCGATGATAGCCACGTCCATGTTGGAGATGCCTAGGGCGTGCATGGCTTCAGCATCGCATACGTCTGCTACGACTGCCCGGGTGACGATATCGGCCATCTCGTGCACCCTGTCTTTATCAGAGTCCACAGCTAGCACGTCGGCACCGGCAAGAGACAGTTCCTTGGCTATGCTCTCTCCGAATTTTCCCAGACCGAATATAATAAAAGATTGATTTTTATTCATTGTGATACCTCGCTTTTCATGTATTTCGTTGTAATGATTTATTGCCAATTTTCCATGTGAAGAACGCTGGTTTTGCGTTCTTCTTAGAGGAAGCATAGTCTTTCTTGGGCAGCGTTCTGTGCTGCCTTTAGAAAGACTCTTCCTCTTTTTTACCCAACGGTAATGTCTTCTTCGGGATATTTAATCAATGCCCGCTTTGCCCGGCTATTGAAAATAATTGCCAGCGAAATCGGGCCGATGCGTCCCAAGAACATACAGAGAGTGATGATAAGCTTTCCTGACATATGCAGGTGGGGGGTAAAGTCCCTGGAAAGTCCCACGGTGCCGATGGCGCTGGTGGTCTCATAGGCAATGTCCAGCAGCGCGGCGGGTTCCGCCACGGACATGGCGATGATTGCAAGGCATAGCGCGAGGAAACTGACGCTAGTGACAGCCAGGGCTTTCTGCACGGTCTTTCGGGGGATCGTCCTGCCGTATACTACCACATGCTCCCGCCCCTTTACGGTGGTAATGGTGCTGAGCACCAGAAGGATGAAGGTGGTAGTCTTGATGCCCCCGGCCGTTCCGATGGGCGAGCCTCCAATAAACATGAGCATGAGACAGATCATGCTGGTGGATCCTCGCAAATCTGTCTGGGAGAAGGTGGCATATCCCGCAGTCCTCGTGGTTACGGACTGGAAGAAACTTGCCTGGATTTTTTCAGACAGAGTAAGG
>CASGVX010000089.1 GCA_949346185.1 uncultured Lachnospiraceae bacterium | reverse complement strand
GACTCTGGAAAGAAAAGTGGACTTCCCCACATTCGGGAACCCCACCAGCCCCACGTCTGCAATAGTCTTCAATTCCAGAACCACATGCAGTTCCCTGCCCGGCTTGCCCGGCTGGGCATATTTAGGCACTTGCATGGTAGGCGTGGCATAGTGCATATTTCCCTTGCCTCCCCTGCCGCCCTTGAGAATGACTTCCCTCGTGCAGCCGTGGGACATGTCCACCACCACCTTGCCGGTCTCCTTCTCCCGGACAACCGTGCCCTCAGGCACCTTCACCACCAGATCCTCTCCATTGGCTCCATGGCAGCGCCTCTTACTGCCAGGCTGGCCATCCCCGGCGCAATATTTCCGCAGATGGCGGAAATCATTCAAAGTATTGATTCCCTTGTCCACTTGGAAAATCAAATCTCCGCCTTTTCCGCCGTCTCCCCCGTCAGGCCCGCCAGCAGGCACGTAAAGTTCCCTTCGAAAACTCACATGGCCGTCCCCGCCATTTCCCGAACGAATATAGATTTCCGCACTGTCTGCAAACATCCTTCCACCTCTTTCTTTCCTATCAGCTAAAAAAAGGGAATGCCAGCGCATTCCCTTGCAAGAATTTTCTCCGAAAATTCTTGTTGGTATACTGCCGCACTTCGAGCAATTTCCTATACGGTAAAAAAGGAGCTGCATGCCACAGCCCCTTTCTCGCAACCGCCAATGCGGTTCTTGTTCAGCGCTACTATCCACAGCCATTGCATTCCCCCATGGGATACGATTATGAATAGCAGCCATTCAATACATATTAAGCCTCAACCGGATATACGGACGCCTGCTTCTTGTCTCTTCCTTTTCTCTCAAAACGGACAACGCCGTCCACCAGTGCAAACAGGGTATCATCACCGCCCCGGCCCACATTGTTTCCCGGATGGATCTTCGTGCCGCGCTGTCTGTAAAGTATTGTCCCAGCATGCACAAACTGTCCGTCTGCTCTCTTTGCCCCTAATCTCTTGGACTCGGAATCCCTGCCGTTCTTGGTGGAACCCATTCCTTTCTTATGAGCAAATAACTGAAGGTTCATGTTTAACATTATTCTACACCTCCTGCTTTCTCTTAATCTCTAATTTCAAATACTGCTTTCCGTAATCATGCTCTATGCCCTGCAAGCCCAGAACCAATGACTTCAGCAACAACGCTGCCTTTTCGCTGACGGGACGAGATGTCAGGAAAAACGTAACCACATCCTCGCCCTCATGCTCTTTGTAACGGAAGGAATCTCCTGCGAGACTCTCAATGGAATTTACTGCGTTGATGAGCAGGGCAGATACTCCTGCACAGACAATGTCTTGTCCCTCCTCCCCATAACCAGCATGTCCCTGGAAGACGAACCCCATATACTGGCCGTCCTCGTTGTCATATACCGTCACATGTATCATCGCCGCCGCCTTTTCTGATGCCTGTTAAGCGTTAATCTTGTCAATCTTAACCTGTGTGTAAGCCTGTCTGTGGCCGTTCTTCTTGTGATATCCAGTCTTTCTCTTATATCTGTAGACAATCACTTTCTTTGCGCGGCCTTCCTTTACCACAGATGCAGTAACAGTAGCATTCGCCACATCAGCGCCAGCCTTCATCGTGCCGTCATTCACTGCAAGAACCTGATCAAACGTAACGGTCTCCCCTGCCCCTGCTGCAAGCTTCTCCACTCTGATGACATCGCCTTCGGCAACCTTGTACTGCTTTCCGCCTGTTGCAATAATTGCGTACATCCTATCTTCCTCCTTATCATTACTCGCTAACTACGGCGTCTGGCTGGGAATGCGGGACGTTCCCCCACTCTTTACAGACTTCAATTCGCCTCGTTAAGCGGCACACTAGGGTAGTTTACCACAATGCGTACCCCTTGTCAATCATATTTGCAAATATTTTCTATGTCCTGGAATTTCACATGGTTATTCATTTTACCCTTCTGCATGCTTCGTTATATTTTCAATATCTTTTAGCGCACTATGATTTGTTAATCCCTTTACTATTTTCCAGCCCTCATAACTGTGTTCCAAATTCTCTTTTATCGGCAAAAATCCTAAATCCAAATAAACCTTGCACGCCAACCATGTATTTGTTTGTGTCGGTATCTTTGCATGTGAATATCCAAGACCTTTCAAAACATTCAATACATATGTAATCAACGGTTTTGAAAGCCCCTTTCCCTGATACTCCCGCTGAACGGCTACCCAATGAAGCCATCCGGCGCCTGAAGTATCCCTGCCAGAAATGTCATAAAAAGCTGTCGCTGTAGCAATCTTCTCGCCCTTGTCATTTTCAATGAAAAACATTCTGCCGGGAAGTATATCAAGACTATTTGCGAAATAACGATCCCAAGCTTCCAATCCCTGTTCATAAGTTGCAAACTCTTTTGCTGACATCTCAATATCAATCCATCGTTCCCTATCCCCGTCAGAATAAGGCACAAATCTATATCTGTCGGGAAGATGATACTCAGGCATGTCAGATATCTCCCCTTCAAGCAATAATTCGTAATAACAGATCCGCCCATCATGATTATCATACTGAGCTGCATCTCTTTTTCGCAGACGCATATTCAACGCTTCCCTGATCCGAGGGATTATCTTATGGATGTACTTAATTCTATCCATCGTATTTCGCACCTCAGAAATCCCCAGCACTCTTTCTTCTTCATCCATACATTTTCCCAAAGCCCTTTGGACATTATACTCCAACCACTCAATCCAAGTATACGCCACACCTGCGACATCACTATACCCCCGAAAACAATTATCATATGCTTCCAAATAACCGTCAAAGAAAGCAATCATCTTGTCAACATCCATCTCGCAGGTAACAATCCCTGCCCATTGCAATGCCAACTGCATAGCATGGGATATGGGATTTCCATAGTCCAGACATTCCAAATCAATCATCCATGGGATTCCATTGTCCCACATGATATTCTTAGGATCCATATCTTCATTGGATAAGCACAGCATAGCAGGCAATGACGCTCTCGCTCTGTTCAATTCTCTTTCGACGCATACAAGAAGTCCTTCATGATCTTCTAACAAAGAGGCAACCGCAGCGTTTTCCTCTCTTGCTTTCAGCACATAGCCTCGCCAATCTATATGGCTGATTTCAGGAGGCTGATATTCAACATTCTTTGGTTCGATTGCATGGATTCTTCCAAGAATATTTCCAGCTTTAAAACACATCTCTTTTGAAATATGATTCCAATCGGCAATTTTTCCCTCTTGCCACCTAAATACATAGAAAAACTGGTCATCTATCTTCTGCATCTTATTGCCGCCAATTACCATGGCTGGCACAATAGAAATATCACTGTTCTCAAGTATTCCCTCTATTTTTTCTGCTCTTGCGTAATTCTCATGCACATCTGGCCTTTTCATGATCTCTGCATTCAAATGCTTCACTGCGTATACTCCACTATCCGTGATTACCTTGTACATCCTGTGCATGAAGCCGCCAGATACAGATTCAACATCTGCAATGATTTCTCCCAAGCCACACATGCCCGCTAATTCATCTAATAATCTTTCTATCGTCTTTTCTTTCATTCTATTCCTCTCCCTCATTATCAGCCAATATGTCTCTTCCTGTAATCTCACCAGAAAATCCTGATTTGTCGCCCTAAGCCACACCAACAGTATATCACACCATGGAATAGAATTCCACAGCCGTCACATACACTTCTGCCTATTCCGGTATGCATATCCGGTTCTTTGGTGTAATCCCGTCCTAGGATAACGAGATATCATCCCCTGCTTCAAATTGACTGGGAATGGTGACATACTGTTACTATATGGCGCATTACTATTGCAATATAATATAAATAAGCTATAATATTATTGAATCCTAGCCAAGCGCCCCGCTGAGGCTGACCAGACAAAAAGTAGTCGCTGCTCACATGCATACTGTAAACATCGACAAAGAACATGCAAATAAATCCGCCATACAGATTGGGGGAAATGTGAATGGAAAGAAAAATGAGGTAAAATATGAATTTAGAACAGGTAACAATGAAATTGGAACAATACGGCCAAGAGCATTTGCTCCGATATATGGACGAACTCTCCACCAAAGAGCAGGAATCCCTCTGCAGCCAGATTATGGAAAATGACTTCTCCGTCCTAGAGCATATCCATGATTCTGCTCCCTCACAGGGAAAGGAAACCATTTCCCCTATCAAAGCCATGACCTTGAAGGAAATCTCCGAAAACAGGCGAATCTACCGAGAAAAGGGCGTGGAGGCAATCCGCGCGGGCAAGGCGGGCGCCGTACTGCTGGCCGGAGGCATGGGCACCAGGCTGGGCTCGGACAACCCCAAGGGAATGTACGATATCGGCCTGACCAAGCATGTATTTATCTTCCAGCGCATTATAGAAAACTTATTTGAGGTAGTGGATGAGACCAAATCCTGGATTCACCTCTTTGTCATGACCAGCGATAAAAACCATGATGCGACCACCGGATTCTTTCAAGAAAAAAACTACTTCGGCTATGACAGAAACCACATCCACTTTTTCAAGCAGGATATGGCTCCCGCCTCGGACTATCAAGGGAAAATCTATCTGGAAGGCAAGGCGAAGCTGGCCTCGTCCCCCAATGGAAATGGGGGCTGGCTCACATCTCTGAAAAATGCCGGGCTATTGGATTTCATCCACCAAGAGGGCATCGAATGGCTCAATGTCTTCGCAGTGGATAACGTCCTGCAGCGCATCGCCGACCCCTGCTTTATCGGCGCCACCATGGATCGGGGATGCGACGTGGGAGCGAAGGTCGTCCGCAAGAATCATCCCGATGAAAAGGTGGGCGTTATGTGCCTCAAGGATGGCCACCCATCCATCATCGAATACTACGAACTGACGAATCAACTGCGGGATACCTTGGATGAAAAGGGAGAGCCGGCATACAACTTCGGCGTTATTCTGAATTACCTCTTCCATGTGGAGAGCGTGGAAAACATCATGGAAACATCTCTTCCCCTCCACGTAGTAGAGAAAAAGATTCCCTATCTGGATGAGGCCGGCGTCTTCCAGAAGCCGGAAGAACCCAATGGGTATAAATTCGAGACCCTGATCCTAGATGTCATCCAATTATTGGACAAGTGCCTTCCCTTCGAGGTAGAACGGGAAAAAGAATTTGCCCCAATCAAGAACAAGACAGGCATTGACTCGGTAGAGAGCGCCAGGGAATTGCTGGAAAAAAACGGCATCTCTCTGTAATATTAGAGGGCAGGATATTTCATCCTGCCCTCTGCTTCTTTTCAGCATCACATCATGCTCCAGCTATCATCTGCGGAAATACTGCATAAAATGGTTCTGGTTAAGCAAATGCCCTCTTTCATCCCATCACTTCTCTGGGAAAACGCTACATAAAATGATTCTCGTAAAACTCGTCTACTAATTTCTCTATCATCCCTTCATCCTTCTCCGGGAATTGCTCCGCAACATATCTGTGGAACTTTGCGGTAACCAAAAGATCATTCTCCATGTCGGACACGCTCTCGTCTCTCCAGCCAGCCAGCTTCTCTTCTGAAATCTCCTCCTCCATCCACTGATTGACGGCTTCCATCTCTTCCTCCTCTGCCGGAATCTCCTTCTTAATCTTTCCTGCTTTCACCAAGGAAACGACACCCGCCACAAGAAATCCTGCAAATAGCGCGCCCAGAATGCACAGAATCATCATGTCATAAGAAAGAGGAATCACCTTGAGCTGGGTGAGGGCCAGATATACGCCGCCCAGAATGCCAAATAGAATCAAAGTGTATCCGGAAAATTTCACATCCTTATATTTCTCCGATTTCTTTACAAACTCTTTTCCCTCCCTGTGGTAAAGGAGTTCCACTGTCTCCTCCTCCACCTTCTCGTCAAAGAGAGACTCCTTCCCTGCATCCCCCGATGCTCCGGCCTGTCCTTCCATGGGAATGGCTTCTCCCTCCCTGTCAGCCACATTCTCTGCCGCCATGGGTTCTCCATCCACCTCTGCATCTACCTCATTTTCTGCAAGATCGTCTTCCGTCCCATTTTCTCCATCCAACTCCTCCTGCAGTTGCTGAAGCTGTTCTACCTGTTGTTCCTCCGCTTTTCCCAAGAGATATCCATGCACCAGTTTTTCTGCTTTCTGGACATCCTTCATATCCACTAATATGCGGAAACGCTCGTTCTCTTCCACCCATTCCTTCTTCAGTTTCCCAATGCCGGAATATTTCAGAAATTCCATCATTTCATTGGCGGGACCTTCCCCCTTCATCTCGCACACGTCCACCAGATTTTCCAACTCCTCCACCAGTTCCGAGCCACAGTCTGCACAGACCGTAATTCCCTCCCTGTATTCTATCTTGCACTTTGGACACCACATATGTATCTCCTCCTTAAAAACTGCACGAAACCATGCACACCTTCGCACAGTCGCTTTTTTTCACTTTTACTATGTTAGCACAAGGAAAGGGAAAACTCAAGATTTCTTTGTTTTTTCATGTACTATTCACAGCCTTTGGCTACTATTCACGGCTTCCCCATTCAAAGGCAGCCAAAACGCATCGCACTTTCAGCGCTGCCTTCCAGCATCGGCCGCCCTGCCGTCATGACTTAACCTCGTTGACGATATCGTAAAAATAGGCTAAAATATACCCTTGGAAGGCGAATAGAATATTTGGAAAGGATGAAAATATGGCGGATAAAACATATCAAGATTCCATGCCCCTGGCACCGCTAAAAATCGTTGCGATGGGCAACTGCCGGGAAATCGGCAATAAAATCAATCAAATCATCACTGCCAAGAGGCAGCAATCTCTGGCAAATGTCACAGACAAGCCTGAATTTATGGTAAAAGATTATCATATAGAAAATTATCTGGTAGATTTTGACTGTCCCCGCTTCCGCACTGGGGAGGGACGAGGCATCATACATGAATCTATCCGAGGATCTGATCTTTTTATCATTTCTGACACCGTGAATTATCATGAGACTTACCAGATGCGGGGTTCCACCACGATGATGTCGCCGGACGACCATTTTATGGATTTGAAGCGAATCATCATGGCATGCAGCGGACAGCCTAGAAGAATCACAGTCATCATGCCCTACCTCTACGAGGGAAGGCAGCACATCCGCATGGTCAATGAATCCCTGGACTGCGCCCAGGCCATGCAGGAACTGATTGCCATGGGGGTGGAGACCATCATCACCTTTGACGCCCACGACAACCGGGTGCAGAATGCCATCCCAAATCACGGGTTTGATAATTTCTACACCTCGTATCAGTTTATCAGCGAGATACTGAACCAGAATCCAGAGATGAGAGTGACACCGGATAGCCTCTGCATCGTCAGTCCCGACGAGGGCGGGATGCGGCGGGCAGTCTACTATGCCAACCTGATGGGCGTGGACATGGGGATGTGCTACCGCCGCAGGGATTACTCCCGAATCGTAAATGGGGAGCATCCGGTGGTTTCCTTTGAATTTCTGGGAAAGAATCTTTCTGGAAAAAACGTGGTAATCGTAGACGATATGATTGCCACGGGAAAGACCATGCTGGAAGTGGCCAGAGAATTAAAGAATCGAGGGGCAGAAAAAATCCTCCTCACCTCCACCTTCGGGCTATTCTCCACCGGCCTCGACTGGCTGGACGATGCTTACGAGCAGGGGCTATTCCACCAAATCTATACCACCAATCTGTGCTACTGCCCTCAGGAACTGCTGGCAAAGCCTTATTATTACAATGTAGACCTTAGCCGCTACATCGCCCTCATTATAGATACCCTGAACCATGACACCTCGGTCAACGAGATTTCCAGCGGCACCAAGCGGATTCAGGAACTCATTGCGGCCCGCCGAAAGAAAAAGTAATCTTGTGAACACTATTCACAGGCGGTGCTTTTGCCGCAACGAATCATGAATGCCATCCAGCCATCAGTTCCTCAATGCCATAAAGGCATTGAGATTCCCCCGATTTCCCCGGGAGGCACGATGAGAATAAAACAGCATGGAATGACAGCAGGTACAAACGCCGGACACATGAATGCGTTCCGGCGGAATGCCTGCTTCTTTCAATGCCAGATAATTGGCAGCCCACAAATCCAACTGGTACTTTCCCGGCCGCTCTCCCGGATAGGCAATCTCTGCCAT
>CASGVX010000088.1 GCA_949346185.1 uncultured Lachnospiraceae bacterium | reverse complement strand
CGATATGTGGCATGGGAGTGATTGGATTTTGGCAGGGATGGAAATCCGCCCTAGGGACGGGGGCAGTCTGCCTGGTATTTGCGGCGGTGCTGTTGATTGCCAGTATCCGGCGGTATCGGTTTATTTCCCTGATGGGGGAGCAGATAGACCAGATCCTTCATGGAGAGGATATTCCATTGATGGAGAATTGCAGCGAGGGAGAGTTGGCCATACTCTCCACACAGGTGAAAAGGCTGGTGCGGTGCCTGCACCAGCAGCAGGGCAATCTGCAGAAGGAGAAGCATCTGCTTGCGGATTCCATGGCAGATATTTCCCATCAGATGAAGACGCCTCTGACTTCCATTCATCTGATTTTATCTTTTTTGCAGGAGGAGGATTTGACATTTGCCCGCCGGAGGGAATTGGTAAAGAAACTCACTGTCCTGACAGACCGCATGGATTGGATGGTCTATGCGCTGCTTCGCATGGCGAAACTGGAAGCGGGGACGGTGACGCTGCAGAAAAAGTATTTTTCTATGGCTCAGCTGATTCAGAAGAGTTATGAATCTCTGGCAATTCCCATGGAGCTTCGGGGGATTTCCTTTCATAGCGATGTGGCGGAGGGGGCTGGCATGACTGGGGATATAGCCTGGATGACGGAGGCCGTGACAAATGTGATGAAAAACTGTATGGAGCATACACCGGAGGGCGGAGAAGTTTCTGTGAAGGTGGAAGAGAATGCCCTCTATACGGTAGTCTTCGTGGAGGATACGGGAACGGGGATCCAGGAGGAGGATCTGCCCCATATATTTGAGCGGTTCTATCGGGGGAAGAATGCGGATGAGAATAGTGTGGGAATCGGCCTGGCTCTATCAAAGCAGATTATTTCATCCCAGAATGGCACCATCAAGGTGCACAATAAGAGGCGGGGAGACGGGGCGGTATTTGAGATTCGATGCTATAAGGGAAGTATTTAAGGAAAGATGGGAGGATGTGGGAAAGTGGTTGTGGGGATCTGTGACGACGAGGGGGCAGTCCGGAAGGATTTGCGGGAACATGTGCTGGGGAATATGCCTGGGGCTGAGATTTTGTGTTTCTCAACTGGGGAAGAATTGCTGGAGTGTCCGGCGGATTTTGATATTCTCTTTCTGGATATCCAGATGCCGGGGCGGAATGGGATGGATGTTGCCAGAGAATTTCGCATAACGCATAAGGAATGCATTCTGATTTTCGTGACCGGAGTGGAGGAGTATGTGTTCCAGGCTTTCGATGTGGGGGCATTTCATTATCTTGTCAAGCCATTTTCCGGGAATAAGTTTGCCCAAGTCTTGGAGCGGGCGGTGGAGACGAAACGCCAGCGCAAGGAAGAGGAGGACAGGGCTATTGTGATTCATATGGGGGGGAATCACAGGCGCATTCTGTTTCAGGATATTGTGTATGCGGAAGTTTTTAACAGGAAAGTGGTGATACACACGGTGTCAGATTCTATAGAATATTATGGGAAACTGAGGGATTTGGAGAGGGAGGCGGGGGAGGGATTTTTCCGAACCCATCGGGGATATCTGGTGAATCTGCGCCATGTGACCAAGTATGATGTATCGAATGTGTATATGGGGGAGGAGGCGGTACTTTTGTCAAAGGCCAACTATCCTGATTTTGTGAAAGCTCTTTTGAAGTATACTGGGAAAAATGAGAGGTAATATAAATGGATATTGACTTCTATTATGATTTGATTACGGAAGTGGCTTTTTATATCAAGATATTGCTCACTGCGATCAATCTTGCATTTCTGCTGGCGCCTTATGTGAGAGGAAAACGCAATTCTTATATGGGGGCAGTCATTTATGGCTTGATGATGGTGATTCTGTATGGGATTCCTCTGGAGATGGAATTCTGGATGGCATATTGCGTGGCAGCGGCAATGTCGTATCTCTATCTTATGGGAATGGACAGGAGAAATGGGAAGCAGAAAATATTTTTATTTCTATCTTTTTTTGTCCTAGAGTATTTGACTCATATGGTTGTAATTGAAGAGATGCGTTTAATCGCCGATAAAACCGGTTTGATGGAGTTTTCTTCCAGAAGCATGGAGGCGTCAATTGCCACCCTTGTTTTGAGCGAGGTGGGATGGGTCGTCCAGAGGTTTTTATTCCTGCATGTCAGTTTGAGAATCTTTCATCGAGTGTATAAGAGGAAATGGGAAAATATTGCTGCAGGGGAACTGGCCTGCATGGTGATTCCCCAGATTATGGTTCTTTTTTTCAGGCCCATGGAATGCATGTATTTTGATTTGTATATGCAGTGCATGGAGGAAGGGATGATTAGGAAATATATTCCTGCAAATGGCTATATTTGTTTGTTTTCCATCGTCGCTTATCTGGCAGTGCTGGTGATGGTGGCGCTTTTTCAGCGGCTGCGGGACGGGCAGGAAGAACTGAGGCAGGTTCAGCTGGCAGACAGCCAGATGGCGGAGATGAAAAATCATATCCGGCAGATGGAGGCCCTGTATGAAGATATTCGAGCCATGCGGCATGACATGGGGAATCATATTCAGGCCATGGAGCATTTGATCGGGGAGAATCATGGCGCGGAGGCATCTTCTTATCTGAGGCGGCTGAAGCAGCAGTGGAGGCAGGCGGTGCCGGAAGTTAAGACAGGAAATCCGGTTACGGATGTCATTATCAGAGAGAAGATGGGGGAGGCGGAGAGGCAGCAGATATCCTTTCATTGTGATTTTCATTTTCCAGAAAAGACAAATGCGGATGCCTTCGATGTGGGGGTGATACTGAGCAATGCCCTGAATAACTGCTTGGAATCTGCCAATGGGGGACATCCTTGGATTAGGATATCCTCCAGCAGAAGAAATCAGTTATTTCTGATTACGGTGAAAAATAGCTACATCGGAGACATGGAATGGGACAGGGAACGGGGAGTTCCCCTGTCGATGAAAAATGGGGAGGGACATGGAATCGGTCTGGCAAATATCCGAAGGGTGGCCAAGTCTTATCTGGGAGACATGCTATTGGAACAGGGTGAGGATAGCGTCACGCTGCAGGTGATGCTGCAGGTTGAAGATGAAGGGGGAGGATAGCCATCGTGCATCTGGAACCATCCACTAGGAATAGTATTGCTTCACAACATAATATGGGTCGTTCACAACAAATCCCTTGCTGTGGAATATCTTTCTGACGATATGAATACTGGAGGTTATCAGAATGTAACCATTATCTAAAAAAACAGTAGAGTTATGGAGGGATGCATATGCAGGTGAATAGCGTAAATGGAACAGGCAGTGACAGCGGAGTTTCTGGGGGGAGCGGCATGGATGCCTACAGCAAGGGCATTATGAAGGAGATTGAGAATATTCGGCAGCAGATGCAGGAATTGTCCCAGAATGATTCCATGAGCATGGAAGAGAAGATGAAGAAGAAGCAGCAATTGCAGCAAAGGATTAATGAGCTGAATAATGAGCTGCGCAAGCATCAGATTGAGCAGCGCAAGCAGAAGCAGGAATCTGGCGCAGCGAAAAACGAGTCGGCAGAGCCAGTGGAAAAATCATCTAGAGGAGTTGACAACGGGGCGTCCGGCAGCCTTTCTGCCGGCAATATGCAGGCCATTATATCAGCTGATGCGTCCATGGAGATTTCCAAGGCGGGGCGCAGGGCGGCCAATGAGCTGAAAGCTACGGCCAAGATTCTCAAGGGCGAAATCAAGACCGGAAGAGGAAATGTGGAGGCAAAGGAAAAGCAGCTGCAGGAAGTGGAAGAGAGGGCGGAAAATGCCATGGCCAGCCAAATGAAGCGCATGACGGAGACGGTTCATGACTTGAAACAGACTGGGAGGCCGGCAGAAGAGGCGGAGAGGGCAGAACAAGTGAAGGAGCAGGACGGCGTGGCAGCGGATGAGGATGAAGAACGGCAGTCTCAGACATGGAAGAAGGTGGACGTGCTTTTGTAGAAATAATGTATTTTTGGGATGAGTATTCGCTGATTGATGCGGGGGAGTCGGAAGAATATCACAGAAGTCGTTATCTGCCTGAGAAGCTGTGGCGGGCATTGTGCGCGATGGCAGATGGAGATAAGCCGTGCCTTCATTTTCTGTATGCGGAGACAGAATTGCATGTTCCTTTCCTGTGTGGCTATCACACGGTAAAACCTCAGAAGATGACATTTGCGGATATGGGGCTGGGAAATGGCTGTTCCATTCAATCGCTGAAGATTCAGTTCCAGAATTGTTTGGATTATGTTGATCAGGAAGTGGAAGATGAATGGCTGTGAATAGTAACGAACGTGTAATTATTTCATCATTCTATTGCATATTGCTATGGTAAAAAGTATAATAAAGATATAATATAGTCGCAATGATGCAATGAGCGAAGATGAATAAAATCACTTTGCGGAAATGGAGAATGTATGAAAAAAAACATAACAGAAAAGCAGACAGGGGAGTATGGACAGGCTGCCCGTCTGAGGAAGATCGTCAGGAGGACTGCCAGCGTGGTGATAACAGGCATTGTGCTTTTGCTGGCATTCATTGGGTCAAACTTCCTGCTGTCAGCGGTGGAGGCGGAGCAGTTGGAAAATACCATGCTCCTGAACCAGTATCGTCTGGGTTCCAAGAAACTTACCTCGGAGGTGAGAGCCTTTGCAGTCATGGGGAAACAAGAGCATTATGATGCCTACATGAAAGAGTTGGAGGAGGATAAGAATCGTGATATTGCTTGGGATGGATTGAAGAGGAATCACCTCACAAGCGAGGAATGGAAGTGCATGGAGCATATTGCCGAATTATCCAATGGGCTGGTGCCTCTGGAAGAGGAGGCGATGGACTATGCCCGGAATAAAAATACATCCAGGGCAACTGCCATTGTTTTTGGGGAGGCATATAATGCCGCCGTTGACGAAATCACCGCGCTGACAGATAAGAATATTGACGCCATCCAGGATAGGGAGAGCAGGATGAAGAGCGTGGTCAATATTGTTATGATCGTGAGTGAAATACTATTTATCTTTTCTTTTGCCTATATTGTTGTGGAAATTATGCGCACCATCAAATTTGCAAAGGAGGAATTGCTGCAGCCCATTATCCAGGTGTCTGAACAGATGACCATACTGGCTCATGGGAATTTTCATCAGGCGACTGATATGAAGGAGGATGACAGCGAAGTAGGAAAAATGGTGGCTGCCATTAATTTCATGAAGAGCAATTACACCAATATGATCAGAGAAATATCCAGCGTGCTGGAACAGATGGGACAGGGAAATTACAATGTTGGTGTTACCCAAGAGTATGTGGGGGAATTTGAGGCAATCAGAGAATCTTTATTAAAAATCAAGGACGAGACGAAGACCGTGCTTCTCACCATTCGAGATACGGCGCAGCAGATTGACAGCGGTTCCGAACAGCTGGCGCAGGCTTCTGTGGATTTGGCAGAGGGGTGTACTGCGCAGGCTTTGGAAGTGACTGACTTGGCTAAAATGGTGGATGTGATGACAGAAGGCATGGGGAAGAGCGCAAAGGAAGCCACGTCTACTGTGGAAATAGCGGCGGAAGCTGGCGTGACGCTCTCCCAGGGGAATGCTAAGATGCAGGAATTGACGAGGGCAATCGGAGAAATTAGCCAATGCTCTGCGGAGATTCGTACGATTATAGAAACCATTGAGGATATTGCCGAGCAGACAAATCTGCTGTCCCTGAATGCGGCTATTGAGGCGGCTAGGGCCGGAGAGGCCGGAAAGGGATTTGCTGTTGTGGCAGAACAGGTAAAAAAACTGGCGGAGGAATCGGCTGCTGCTGCGGGAGAGACTACGCACCTGATTGAGGCCACCGTATCCGCTGTGGATAAGGGAATTGAAATCGCCGATGAGACAGCGGAAAATATGAATCAGGTGATGGCTGGCGCAAAGGCTGCCACGGAAAAGATGGATCATGTTGCAAATATCTTGAAGCAGGATGTGGAGGAGATGAATCATATTGACAGTAATATTACCAAGGTAGCGTCTATTGTGGACAATAATTCCGCCACTTCTCAGGAGACCGCCGCTGTCAGCCAGGAGCAGTCAGCACAGGTGGCCACGATGGTGCAGATGATGGAGCGGTTTGAATTTTAAATGTGCCTCAGACGAGAGGCGATTCCATGGAGGGATGAAGGGCTGACAGCAGCAAAGAAGCGATGGAGCATAAGTAAAAAGCAGGAGATTTCAATCTTCTGCTTTTTCTCTGCGGTACTCTCTGGGGGACAATCCCGTCTGCTTCTTGAAGAGCCGGCTAAAATACAGGGGGTTGTCATAGCCCACGATGGAGGATATTTCTGATATGGCATAGTCTGTGGTTTCCAGCAGGTTTTGGGCATTGGCGATTCGTACGCTGAGGATATAATTCAGGGGAGTAATTCCGTTATAGTGTTTGAAATTCCGAATAAACCAGCTGATGCTTATGTTTCGAGAGGCGGCATATTCTTCTATGCTGATGTCTGACTGATAGTGTTCATTAAAATAATTGGTTGCCCGTTCTATTTCATTTTGCGCATAGTTATTTTTGATTTTTTCCTCCCCGGAGTGCCGGTGGGTGAGAAGGAAGATTTGGTGCAGCAGCATGGTCAGGAGTTGTTCGTAATTCGGCTTGCGCAGCTGCAGTTCCTGGATCATGGTGCGAAACAGCCTCTGATATATGGGGGAGGTGCCGGAATACAGCACATGGTCCTTGGCGGGGAAATGATATTTTTTTAGCAGCTGCTTCACATGGCTGCCGGTAAAATGCACCCAGTATACTTCTGTCTGGTCTTCTGCATAGTAGATATATCGCTGCATTTCCTTGGGACGGTACAGAACCATGTGGCCGGCGGTGACGATGGTCTCCTCGTCCTTCTTGAAATAAAAGTGCGCCTTCCCTGCTGCGATATATAGAAGCTGGTAGTCAATCCGCCCCTTGGGGCGGTAGGTGGGGAGCTTGGGTCGGGTAAATAGGTGGTATGTTCCGCAGCTTCCCACGATGAGAGGCCTGCTCTTATCCATAAAGTCTATGAGGGAGTTGTTCAGATATCCTGAGTTCACGTACATGGCTGTCACATCCTTTCTGGGGGAGTTGTGCAAGCGCAACAATTCTGTTTCTATTCTAGAAATTGCTGCGAATAGTAACATTGTATCATTTTGTGCATATTCTGTCCAATGCTGTTCATGGACATTTTTTATGATGGCAGGGTATAATATGCTTACAAAAAGTTACAAATTTTTATGCGAAATGAGGTGAATATATGATTGTGCCAAAGTATTATGAGGACTTGACAGTACTGCATGAAAACACTCTGCCAAACAGGGCATATTATGTTCCTGCATCGGAGTATATGGGGAATCTGGTGGCAAACAGGGAGGATTCGGATCGAATGCAGATGCTCTGCGGCATGTGGAATTTTCGGTATTTTGAAAGTATTTATGACGTGCAGGAAAGATTTTATGAACCGGGATATTCCTGTGAGGGCTTTGACCGGATCAAGGTGCCCGGGGCATGGCAGATGGCAGGGTATGGCAGCCATCAGTATACCAATGTCAGGTATCCCATTCCCATTGATCCGCCTTACGTGCCTCAGGAAAATCCCTGCGGGGCTTACGTCTATGATTTCCGGTATGAGCGGGCGGCGGATGCGCCCAGGGCATACCTGACCTTCGAGGGAGTGGACTCCTGCTTCTATGTATGGCTGAATGGAACATATGTGGGTTATAGCCAGGTGTCCCATGCCGCCAGCGAGTTTGATGTGACAGAGGTTATTCAGGAAGGGGAGAACAGGCTGGCGGTGCTGGTGCTGAAATGGTGTGATGGGACTTACATGGAGGATCAGGATAAATTCCGCATGAGCGGCATTTTCCGGGATGTGTATCTGCTAAAAAGGCCGGAGCAGTTCCTCTTTGATTATTTCACCACCACGGCCATCGAGGAAGATTGCGGGAAGGTGACGGTGCGGGGGAGTTACTGGAACGAATCCATTCCCACGGAGATTAGGATTTTCGATGCTTCCGGCAATGAGGTGGCTTCGGGAGAACTTCGCCCCTTGGAGAATGATGGAGATTATTCCTTCGCCTGCAGTTTGGTAATCAATGCCCCCATTCTGTGGAATCCGGAGCGGCCCTATCTGTATACCATGGTGCTGCAATCTCAGGGGGAGACCATCGCGGACCGGGTGGGGATTCGGGAAATCAACGTGGCTGGCAATGTGGTGCAGGTCAATGGAA
>CASGVX010000087.1 GCA_949346185.1 uncultured Lachnospiraceae bacterium | reverse complement strand
ACGGAATGGATAATCAAATATCAGCGCGCCAACGCGCTGGGACATAACAGAAAATCCGCCCATGCGGAACACGCAGCCTCTATTCCATCAGCCACGCAATTTGGTCAGCAGTTTCTGGAAATATTCCGGCAGCGGCGCATCAAATTCCATATATTTCTTGGTACTGGGATGAATGAATCCCAAAGTCTTTGCATGGAGCGTCTGACCTTGGAGATGGAAAGGGCACTTGCCTGGGCCATAGACCTGATCCCCCAGGATAGGATTTCCCAGACTGGCCATATGCACGCGAATCTGATGCGTCCTCCCAGTCTCAAGATGACAGGAGACATAGGTAAATCTTTGATTCAGGGAATCCAACACCTGATAATGGGTCACCGCCGGCTTGCCGTTTTTCACATCCATGGCCATTTTTTTCCGATCCACCGGGTGTCGGCCCAGAGTGCTCTCGATGGTGCCCTCCTGCTCCTTCACATGATTGTGGACGATGGCATGGTAAGTTCTCGTAATGCTGTGCTCCTTCAACTGGGCAGCAATAAAGCGATGGGAAAAGTCATTCTTGCATGCCACGATGGCGCCAGTGGTATCTTGGTCTATCCGATGGACGATGCCTGGCCGCATCACGCCATTGATGCCCGACAGGGAATCTTTGCAATGGTATAATAGCGCATTGACAATGGTGCCGGATTCATGTCCCGGCGCCGGGTGCACCACCATCTGTTTCGGCTTATTCAGCACGATGATATCCTGATCCTCGTAGAGGATGTCCAAGGGAATATCTTGGGGCAGGATTTCCAATTCCTTAGGGGGCGCCATGGTGATGGATATGGTCCAACCGGACTTTAGCTTATTTCCCGCCTTAGCCGCCCTTCCATCCACCAGCACTCCCTTCTCCTTAATCTGCCTCTGCAAAAAAGAACGGGACACGTCTGGCAGTTTCCCAGTTAGAAACTGATCCAGACGCATCCCGGCATCCTTCTCTTCCACAATAAATTCCGTACAATGATTCTCTGACATATTCTACCTCATTTCCTGCCATTTATATGATTCCCAATCCATCATTACTATTCACCGGCAGCCCAATCCATCGCCTTCGTACCACATCTGTTCAGTCTCTCAAATATGCTGTCATTAGCGGCACAAATACCTTCATAGGGATGCCATGGCAGCATTCCATAGCATCATTCCATAGCATCCTCATGAAAAAACTGCAATCCCATCTTTCAGTACGATTATTCGCCTTTATTCCGCAGAAGAAATGAAAAATCATCCTCCCGATAGAAAAATAGCACGAATAAGAACACCATCCCGCAGGAAACTGTCACATAGCAATCCGCCAGATTAAATATTGGGAAATCAATCAGGGAGAAATACAGAAAATCCACCACATATCCGCGAATAAAGCGGTCTGCCATATTTCCAATAGCCCCTGCCGCCACCAGCATGCAGATAATCTGCATGGGAAGATAATGCCTCTCTGGGGGTATCCGCAAGTAAATGAAGATTAGGGCAACGAAAATCAGCAGGGTAAAGGCGAGCAGGAACAGCCGCCTACCCTGAAGAATCCCAAAGGCCGCCCCATGATTTTCCAAATATTGCAGTTCAAAGACATCGGAAACCACAGGGATTGCCGGCTGGTCTTTCAAATTCGCCACCGCCCACAATTTGCTTCCCTGGTCAAGTCCCAGCAGGAACAAGATTCCCAAGATTCCCCCTATCAGATTTTTTCCCCGATTCTGCATCGCTCTCTCCCATCAATTTCCAAGCAAGTAAAAACTCCCATCATTGGCTGCTTATCTTACTTCGGCGTTGCTATGTTACGATCTACAGCACAAGAGTACAGGTGCTGGTACTACGTCCCTTCCCTTTGATTCTTAGGTGTCAATAAACTCAAAGGGGGACTCGCCTCCCTGCTCCCCATGATCTCTCCCGGCAGTTTCTGCATCTTCCCCTGCCTGCTCCGGTTCTGCGTCCTGAGTTTCCTCCTCATGATTATTTTCTTGGGAAATCTCGCCGTCTTCGGAAAAATCCTCCTGAGGCTCCACCGTCTTCACGCTCTGGGAATCCAGCGTGGATTCCTCTTCCCCCGCAACTTCCCGATATGCGGTGGCGATGCTCTCCTCCTCTGCCTGGCTGATTTCCTCATCTCCTGCAATTTCTGAACTACTCTTGGAAGAAATGCCGGAATTGATTGCCACCGTCTCCTCTGCCTCCATGGCCTCATCCGCATTGGGGGCATCCTCTCCCAACATCTCATCCAGTTCCGGTGCAAAAATAGAAAAATGGTCGCTTTCAAGCATTTCTATCTGGGATTCTGCCAATTTCTTGAACTGCAGACGATAATTCTCGTAACTCTGCACCAACTTCCTCACATGATTTCTAGTCTCTTCCAACTCCTGCTTGGCCTTGGCCTTCTCCACTTCCGCATAGGCATTGGCTTCCGCCTCAAGAGCCTCTGCCTTGGCTTTCGCTTCCTTCACCAGAGTCTCCGCTTTCGCCTCCGCCTCGCTGGTCATGGCCTCCGCCTTGCTCTTAGCTGCTTCCTGCGTCTCCGAGGAAGTTTTTTCAGCCAGAACCAGAGCCTTCTGCAGAGTGGATTCCATCCCTTTATAATATTGGATTCCGTCACTTAAAGAGGATAGCTTATCCTTCAGTTCCCTGTTTTCCCGATAAACTTCCTCATAACTTTTGATAATCTCCTCTAGGAAATCGTCCGTCTCCTTCTTGCTGTAGCCCCGCACAGCTGTCTTTAATGAGTGGTTCTGAATATCAATCGGTGTAAGCATCTCCATCCTCCATTCTGCGCATTCCCTGAAAACGCACTTCTGTGTTACGATTCACAGTGATATCCAAAAACATCAGAATCCCATGGCAGGCACAACGATTCTGCTCTTTAGAAATTGCCGTGAATCGCAGCATTTCTACATGTATTCTTTCAATGTGATCCGATACCGCCCCTTTTTGGAAAGGGATCCGGCTTCCTCAAAAATGAACTTCCCATATCCCCTCACAGAAAAGACATCCCCCTCCTGAAGCTTCTTGGCATTTTCCGTGCAGCACCTGCCATTCAATGTGACATTGCCCCCCTGCACCAGCGCTAAGCCCTGGGAGCGGGAAGTTTTGATTGCCAATGCCAGCAGGGCATCTAGGCGAAAGGAGGAAACGCTGCCTGCGATTTCCCGAAAGGAAGGCTGCCATCCGCTGCGGGAAAAATCCACGATCTCTGCCTTCACCGTGGTGTGCCTGATGCGAGTCAGGCTGCAGACAAGTTCTCCCTTATCCCGCTTGCAGAAGAGATAGCAGGAACAGGAGGAAGGATTTTCCTCCCGCTCCACCAGAATATCCCCGATCTGATCTCTCGTCAGCCCCAGCCCCATCACTGTCCCCAGATAATCCCTGTGGCTCAGCGGCTCGCAAAACCGCTTGTTCACCGGGGATATATGGATGCAGGCGATAGGAAAATCCAAAGAAGATTCCGTGCCAGAAAAATCCTCTTCAGCCAAAACCCCTTCCGGAGGAAGCCCCCGGGAACCATCCCCTCCCAAAAAGCAGAATATCTTTCGTTCCGCATCGCCATAGCCTCCATATAGTTGGTAATGCAAATGTTCATAAAATTGATTCCTGCCATAAAAATCTTCCAAGGCGAGAAATCCCAGTTCCATATCGCGGAATCCGGCAAAATTGCTATATGTAGGAATGCCCCTCTGATAGGACACCCGTATCAAATCCCGATAATGCTGGAATAATATTTCTTCCTCCTTTGGCAAATGCATGCGAACCCCATTTCCTCTCTTATCTATTTTGCAGCTACTATTCACAACGATGAATCATAGCATTTTGCAGGGTATCCTTAATTTAAAAGATAACTGCAGATATTTCCCAAATAATTCAATACTACAAGTAAAATATAGGGACTCAAATCAATAGAAAAGGTCCCCAGCACAGAGTGCTTTACAAGCCTCTGCATCGGATACAGCATGGGATACATTAGCATCAGCAAAAAACGCTGGATGCGGATGCCCATATTCAGGATAGACTGTATCATATATAGCAGCACAATCACCTCTAGCACTGCAAAAAATAACTGTAAACAATAAATCACATAGGCAGCCATATATTAAAATTCCTTACTGAATGACGCAATGTTATAACTCTCCTCGTTTTCCAAGCTCTTGATGTAATCTCCGGAGATGTCAATATCCTTGGGGGAGAAAATGAAAATATACCGGGACACCTGACACATATTGCCGCTGATTGCATAGATGCAGCCTGAGATGAAGTCCATAATCCTCTGTGCCTCCATCAAGTCAATTCCCTCCAAATTCACCACCACCGGGTGCTGCTCCATGAGCAGGGTGCACACCTGCTGTGCCTCGCCGATATTGGCCGGCTTCACGATGCATACTTCCATGTCTCCGCCGCTGGAAGAAGGCATCTGCACTACCTTTCCGGAAGAAGCAGACCGAAAGCTGGCGGCACTGGCGCGCCGAGGCGCCGCCGAGGCTGTGGTTTCCCTCTCGTAACTGAAATCATCTTCGTCTCTATAAGAAGACTCCCTGTATGAGGGAGTGCGTTTTTCTTCCCTTCTCTTCTCTCTGGCCAGGCGTTTCTCCTCTCGCTCCAAATCCCTCTGGGTCAGTCCGTCATCATAATCATCATAGAAATCATCATCAAATTCATCATCTTCGTCTGTCAATTTCAAAAAATTCATCAATTTCCCTAATCCATTTGCCATGTTTATCCTCCATTCATGCGCAGCCTTTTATGTATTGCTTTCGTTCTGGTGATAATTTCTCTCTCCAAAGATGCCGGTGCCCACCCTCACATAAGTGGCGCCCTCTTCAATGGCAACCTGATAATCTCCAGTCATGCCCATGGACAAAACGCCCATAGAGACATTATCAATGTTTTTGCTCCCAATGTCAACCGACAATTCACGCAACCTGCGAAAAACCTCTCGGTTCTGTTCCGAATCATCCACATAGGGCGCGATAGTCATCAATCCCTGAATTCGCACATGGGACAGTTTGGCAATCTGCCGTGCAAGGGCAAGCGTCTCCTCCGGCTTCAGGCCAAACTTGCTCTCCTCCCCGGCCACATTTACCTCCAGAAGAATCTGGGATACCACGTCCCTCTTGGCGCTCTCCTGCTCAATGGCCTCTGCCAGGCGAAGGGAATCCACCGAGTGAATCAAGTGCGCCCTGCCCACCACATATTTTACTTTATTAGTCTGCAGATGTCCAATGAAATGCCATTTGATATCCCTTGGCAGCAAGGCATGCTTCTCCTTCATCTCCTGAGCCTTATTCTCGCCAAATTCCCGTTTTCCCAACCGATACGCTTCCTCGATCATCTCGGGAGGCTTTGTCTTGCTCACCGAGATCAGCGTCACTTCCTCTCTGGCTCTCCCGGCCCGCTGGCAGGCATCTTTGATATTTTTCTCCACTGCTGCAAGATTTTCCGCAATCAATGTCTACACCATCCTCTCTATGTAACAATATGTGATAATTCACAGCCCATCATTATATGAGGCAACTCCTAATATATCACTTCGTCCTCTTTGATTTGATCTGGGTTCAGCACGATATGGTCAAAATTGGAAAGACTGTAACTGTTCCCATTCTCAATAATCGCATATTCCTGATTCTCATACAGCTTATGAACGTAGCGGAACCTACAATACCCTTGATTGCAGTTGTAAACCCCTTCCAGTTCTTTGATATCCGTGAGCTGCATCCTGCTGTCTGCCGCCCCTCCTTTGAGAATGCTGGTTCCCGCATCCGCCACATTGGCGGAAATATAGGCATTGCCCTTCTCGTCCCGATAATACACCTCGGCGGGAACAAAGTCAATCTGCTCCGATCCATCTTTTTTGAATGATATGGTGGCAATTCCCTCCTTTCTGGAATTTCCCGTCCCCTTGGTAATATATTCCTGAGGGATGACATAGCATTTCTTCTTTACGATGGAAGAAATAGGTATTTTCAGCCCGTCCGCATTGTTAAACTGGATTTCCACATCCAGGTACCGATTGTTTAGATAATGGATCATATACTGATCGAAAATCAAGTTAGCATAATATCCCCCATCGCTGGTGTACGTGCGCACCGTGGGCATCAGCTGCATATTATCCTTTTTCACCTTAACAAGAACCATGTCCTTTTTCAGCAATTTCTGGTATTGCTCTCTGTTGAGGGACACCACCAGTGACCATGTCTCGTCCGTTACCACCCGATACACTGGCGTGCCCTTCTTGATTTCCTTGTTGCTCCGAAGCTGCTTCCACTGGTCGGTCATCTCCTTAAAATGACTGGCCTTTAGCGTATCTATGGTCATGCCCTCCATGCCGTCAGTGGCAAAGGAGATGATGCCGGTCTTCTCTGCCTTTGCAAGATTAAAATCACCATTTTTGCCAGACTCCTTCTTCATCTTGTTCAAGTTGTCCGCCAAGTTGATATCCGACAATTCCAGCAGCGTATTCTCCACATTATAGCGGAAACTTAATAATTGCTGGTAATCCGACAAGTCGAAATCCTCTCGGAAATTAGCAATGGTGCTGCGGATATTTCTGGTATCCTCCTCCGACAATTTGACGGAAGTGGTATCCAGAGAGGCGGCCGCATCCGCCGCCTGCTCCTCCTGAGAGACAGAATACACCGTAGTAGATGCAGACAATTTGGCTCCTTCCCCCACGTAATAATTCACAAAACCATCCTGCCTAGCCATCACCAAGCTTTCTTTTCGCAAGACAATTCCCCGCAGGTTCTCATTGTCAGCAATCTGCTTCTGATTGACTTCGTAGATGGATACATGTTCCTTTGTAAATGATTGGATAAACAGTACCAGAATATATATGGCAAACAGGCACAAAAAGAATCCTAGCTTATAGGAATTTCGCCGTTTCAATTTAATGACTTTTTGATTTTTCCGCCGGCCCATATGAATCCTCCATTCTTACCACTATTTTATATTATAATCCGAAATCTATCCTTTTGTCCAGTTTTTTGCAAAAGTTGGAAATCGGGTATATTTTTTCTAAAGATGCAAAAACTGATTATGAAACGTTATTATTCACAGTGGATGAAAACAGCAGAATCGTTGTCATGAGGAGATGGACGGCTGTGAATGGTAACCATCACTTATACCCAAAGGAGGTTTCTTATGAAAATCATAGACTATGTTCTGCTTACTCTGGTAATTATCGGCGCCATCAACTGGGGATTGATTGGATTCATTCAGTTTGATCTGGTTAGAGTATTATTTGGGGATATGAGCATCTTTTCCCGGATCATTTACTGCGTTGTGGGAATTGGCGGACTGTATGCCATCAGCTATTACGGCCGGATTAGAAATGCCCTTACGGACCGCTAGTATCTTGACTCGGAGTGGTGAAGAAAGACGGAAAAAAGAAGATACTTTTTCCGTCTTTTTTTACCATATAGGAAATTGCTCGAAATGTGGCAGTACGCCAACAAGAATTTTCGGAGAAAATTCTTGCAGGGGAATGCGCTGGCATTCCCCTTTTTTACCGTCCCTCCATCGCCATCAAATGATTCATCTGCCGATACAGGTCATCTCCTCCGTCTGCCTTTAATACAACGGAAATATATTTTTTCTGATCCGGACCCACGGAGTACAGAATCAGGCAGGAGCCCGCATTGAAGGTAGTGCCGGTCTTCCCTCCGATGACATGAACTCCCTTGGGCGCAACGGCTCTGCCAATAAGGTACCTGTCCGTGGAAAGGAAGGATATTTTCTTCTTCTTGCCATTGCCGCCTTGGAATTTCAGCGTATAATGCCCTTGGTCTATCAGCTGAATAAAATTGTCATTCTGAATAAGCCTGCGGAAGATCAAATATAAGTCATAAGCCGTGGTATAGTGCTTGTCGCTGTGAAGTCCATGGGAGTTGGCAAAATGAGAATGTACTGCGCCAACGGCCGCCATCTCCTTATTCATCAGTTTTGCAAACTTCTTCTCGCTACCTGCGATATGCTCGGCAATGGCAATGCCCGCATCGTTGCCGGAATGAACCATAAAGGCATTTAGCAAGTCCCAGAGCACTATCCTGTCCCCCTGCTGAAGGCCGCAGAGCGTTGCGCCATATTCTGTAATATGGGAGGCATTGTAGCTCACCGTCACCACGTCATCCATCTTTCCGTACT
The DNA here is from genome assembly GCA_949346185.1 of uncultured Lachnospiraceae bacterium. Classification (GTDB taxonomy): domain Bacteria; phylum Bacillota; class Clostridia; order Lachnospirales; family Lachnospiraceae; genus Butyribacter. The sequence continues at coordinate 77 of CASGVX010000087.1, read as the reverse complement.
TCAATGCCACATAGGTGGTGACAATCTTGGTGATGCTGGCAGGATACAATTTTTGATAGATATTATTTGAATACAGC
>CASGVX010000086.1 GCA_949346185.1 uncultured Lachnospiraceae bacterium | reverse complement strand
AAGTATCGGCGGCGATTATTTTGGAAATTATGAAGGGAATCTGCTGCATCATTCTGGCGGCATATTGTGCTTCAGTTTTTCGGGAGACCAGCAAGCATCCCTACTTTGAGGAGTCCGGCAGATGGGCGAAGGAGATTGTTATTATCCGCAGAGTGCCTGAAAATGAGGAATTGTTCCTATCTAAACTTTTGCTGGGAGAGACGGAGGCGCTGACCCGGCTTCAGCACCTTAATGAAGTCAATGTAGACCACTATAAGGTGTCGCTTTTTTCAGGCGGTGACAGGGATGGGTTCTATGCGTCTGTATTTCGGATGGAAAATAGCGGGGAGGTGGAACGCCAGACGGGGAAAATGGTTTTTGAGGAAAGAGAGCTTGTAAAATATCTCGGATTGGGCAGGGATGCGGGCATTGCATTGCTGATGCGCAAAACCGAGGGGGAAGAGGATCCGGCAGTCCGGGTTGTGACGGATGAAACCGAGAGGAAGGCGAAAAGGCGACTGGCTGTTGACTGGGTGGTCAGCCTGCTTTTGATTCTATTTGGCGCAGTTGCCATATGGAAAATAGATAGAGATGATTTGCCTAAATTTATGATGAAAGGGGGTTTTTTTTACTTTGCGGCTATGTTTCTAGGCAATGCGGTCAGACTGATTCGTTCTTTCCAAAAGGAGACTGTCATCGAGAGCACGGAAGCACGGTTTGAATATGACGGCACCAAGAGATACCTAGGTACAGAGACGGAGGAACCAATGATATATAAATTGTTTTATTTGTTTCTGATGGTGTCCGCCGCCGTATTGTTTGGCATATGTATAGGGAGAATGTAGGGTGCGGCAATCATCTGAAAGAAATGGAGGAGGAGAAAATGGTAGATTATTCACAGTTTGAGGCAAGCACGAAATCAGGGGTTCATGCGGATCCCAACCGGGTTCGGGAAAAGGATGAAATTATCAGGCGGGTGGTGAAGAAGCGGAAAAATTCTGCGGTATACTGCATCATATGCCTGTGTCTGGCAGGGATTGCAATTATAAGAAGTTTTATTCCCGCCGTTTTTTTCATTCTCCTTGCGCTGTTTTTTTTATGGAGGAGCTGGGGAAGGTTTTCGGATGAATATCTGGCGGAAATCTATGAGGAAGGGCTTTTGGTTCCCGGGATGATTGTCAAAACCCAGCCCCTTACGATACTGGCAATCGCAAACATCGTTGCCCAGGAGGGGGCGGATACGGTGAATGGATGCTATTGTCTGGTGGTTGATGAACTGGACGGGGCGAAAAAGGAACTGTATGAGAAAGTTCCCTGTTCCTGCTTCTTCCGCTATGAAGGGGGGCCGTACCATTCTGCATTCCAGCCCCATCCGCTATACTGGGGAACAGCAGACAGGCAGGGAATCGAAGCTGCCTTGAGGCAGGTGGAGGAGGATAATAAGGAAAATTCTAGGGATGAATGGGAGGTGCTGAGGGAGATGGCAGAGCGGTTCCCGGCACTGGAGGATGAGGATATCATTCTGTTGGATGAGAATTACATTCCCTTTGGGAAAAAGAAGTATATAGACAGCGATTACCAGCCCTTATCTATGGAAATGGGGAAGGATGGTGGGAAGCCTTCCCAACGTCAGGAAGTCTCTGGGGAGAGTGGGGAAGAAATGGAAATTCCTTATCTGTCCCAGGATATCCCTGGAAAGGATGCCTATAACAAAATGATTGAGTCGGCATGCCGCCACCATGTGTATGAATATATTAGCAGCCATTGCGAGTACGGGCATGTTCTGTATCCGGAACATCCCGGGCTGTTTACATATATCGGGGATTCCCTGAATTTCTTGGAAGAGTTCAATCAGAGCAAGATCGTTCTCGGGGAGGGGGAGTATCCGCTGATTTATGAAAAATGCCTAATTACCAACAAGGGATGCTATCATAAAAAGAAATTCCTGCCATGGAATGAAGTGGATTTTTCTATGAAGGTGAACAGCATCAATGGACTGGAATTATATTTGAATGGAAACAAAGTGGCAGAGTTTGCATGTCATTTCGGGGATGATCCTAAAGCCATGCCGGATCAGCAGAAGAAAATGGTTGCCCAGAAAGATGCCGGGAGATTGGCGGACTTTCTGAATGAAATGAAAAATGCTATTATTTAATATTAATCTTCCGAAGTAATAGATGATTGGCGATGGTCATTTTGTGTCACATCATAGTCAGATTGGGTAATACTTATAAGGAAAAATGAGAATATTCCGATAAACATAATAAGGGAGTGCAAGGATGCTAAGGATAGCAAAAGAGGTTTCTTTTTGCTGTCCTTTTTTCTGTTGTGCTTGGCGGGGCAATTCCTAATCACACATCGGCTTTCTGCCTTGCACGTACTCCGAATAGGAAGAAGGGCAGGTGATGCCGGGAAAAGGATTCGTGGCTGGGATGCAAGGTGCCGGCCTGAAGATGAAAAAGTAAATTTGTCCGACAGAGAGTAGTGCAGAAATGAGGAAAACCGGGCAAGAATGGAGACGGGAATGATACTGACAATTTGTGATGACAAGGAACAGAAAAAGGAGGCGGTGAAGGAGGCGCTGATGGAACTTTGTTCAAGGGAAGATTTGGATTTGATGGAAAAGGAAGTTTCCGGCATCTCTCTCTTTCTGCAGAAGGACAAAGAGGAGCATCCCACAGAGGAGGAGATGAAGGCGTTGTTTTTAAAACTGTCCCAGGAGCAGAATCAGATTACCTATTCCTTCGTGGAGGGGCAGACCACCCTGCCGGTGGAGGATATTTTGTATGTGGAATCCAACAAGCACAAAAATTGGTTTCACACGGCGGATGCCACATATAGCATTTATCGCAAGTTGGGTGATATCGAGCAGGAGTTGATGGATTTTGGCTTCATTCGCATTCATCAGAGTTTTCTGGTAAATATGCGCTATATTGCGAAGATTAGCAGCTATACGTTGACGCTGACTAGCGGGGAAGTTTTTTCTGTACCCAAAGTGAGGTATTCCCAAGTGAAAAGAAAGTTCATGAAGTATAAGGGAGTGGAGTTTGGGTAGGAGATTGTCACATATGCACACTAGCACTTGGACCGAAGGGGGAGTGCGGCCGTTCTGACTGACTGAGGAATGGTCAGGCAATGTCTATGCAGAGATATTGGAATCATTGAAAAATGAATAGAGTGGATATGTAACAGTTGGTGCCGAATATGGGAAGAATGCTTTCGGGGCATGGGATAAGCCAGAGGGAAGCGATGGGGTAGAGGGGGGCAGGAGGCATCATCAGAGACAGACGAGATAGGATGGAGGAAATGCCTGAAAACAGCAGGGAAAAGTTGGAAGGTTTCCGGTGAAAATGGAGAGATGGAAGAATTTACCCAATATATTATAGGAGAGTTAGATGCTGAAGAGGATGCGACCTATTATGAGCAATCTCTGAAAGAGGATATGGAATCTCTGGTTCTGGCTTTTTCCTCTAGGGTGCAGGGCTGCCGTTTCTTTCGGGAAGAAGAAGGTTTATTTCAAAGCATGTCGCAGGATTTTTTCCAGATAGGGAGAGAGGACGTGCCGGAGATTGTTTTTATGGACGATTCCCGGGATGGCATAGTGGATGATGGGCTTCTTCTGACCAATGAGATAAGCCAGTGCATGTATCCTGCGGAAGAGAGAACGGAGAGGGCGATTCGCTATATTGTGTGCTATACCCAGAAGGGCATCGTCTGCAAGAGGGCGGGAGAAAGGCGCGCTCTGTGGAAGATGCCCTTTAGGAGAACCGGAGATTATGATAAGGTCATGGCTTTTCTTCAGAAGTTTGATTTTTGCGAAAATCTTCGTTTTTCTGCCCATAAGGACTTCTGGCTGGACTACCTGTCTGGGAATTTGAATCAGGAAGAGTTTCTGGAATTTTTTGCCAGAGTGGAAAATGGAATTTCCTATGATCTTCTTGCTGGGGAGGATGGGGTCTATGGGGACAGGGAATTTCAGAAGTTCCGAGGGTATTTTGCGCATCATACCATTGCAGATGCCCGATTGGAACTGCCGCATTTCTTGGGGAATTTGTTGGAAAATCCCAGACGGCGGTCGGATTGGCGGGAGAATTTCCAGCGTTGGAAGAGGGAGTTTGTGTCATTATTTGAGGAAGAGGCGGGAAGGCGGGACGAGTGATTTTGGCGATGCGGGGAACTGGGAGAGAATGATAGGAGGAGATAGGATGGCAGGAATTACAGGTTATGGCAGCAGTGGCTGGATGTTGGGGCGGCAGATGGATGCTTTTCCAGATCAGACATTGTCCCAGAAAAAATGGGATGCCTATATTGCGGGAATAGATGCGATTGAGGAGGAGCTGCGCAGACAGGTGCAGAGCGAGGGGGAGATGAATCTGCAGGTGGCAGACGCCCAGCGGCAAGAGAGGCGGGAAGTCTGGGCAGAGGAGTGGGAGAAATTTGTTTCCTTTTCCAAGGCCAATCTGGAGAGAGTATTGAAGGAGGACGAGGGAAGCAAGGGCTTATTTGCCTCGATGAACGGGGAAGAGGTGCTTCTTGAGAAGACGGATAGGGATGGAATGCTGAAAGTGGAGGCGGGACAGGTGGAGGACGAGGATCAAGACCAATGGTTTCCCTACGACTGCCTGTCTCAGGATGGAGCGACCATTACCTACAACGGCATCACGTTCCAGTGCAATTCGGAGGAGCATACCATCAGTCTGGGGGATACTTCCAACAAGAAGGACACCATTGTCATTCCCCTGTCTGGCGGCGGTACTTTGCTGGTGAACAAGAATCGTATCAGTGCTCTGGGAAAGGCAATCGGCATGTTTAGTCCGGAAGATATTGGAATCATCCTCCGCACCGTGGCGGAATACCGGAGGATTGCCGCTATGGAATATGAGATGGAGGAAGAGGAAGAGAAGGAAATGGACAATATGACTCAGGGAAGTAGGCGGGTGGAGACAGAAGAGGGCGACAGCGGCGAGGGGTTAGAGGAGATTCTGCCAGAAAAGGATAAAAGAGGAGTTTTGGAGCAGTCCCGGCAGGATGAATGATAAAGAGGCGCATACTATGGCATGGAAATCCCTGCGGCTGCAGGGAGTGGATGACAGGGGCATATGTCGGGGAGGCATATGCCCTTGTTTGCGATATTTAACCGCGGAAATAATATTCCTCCGAGTAATATCGGAACGCTTTTACCTTATTTTACCTGATTCCGGCAGCGTGGGGAGAAAAGATCGGGCTGCCTACTCTATTCGCTGACATAGCAAACTATACCTCAAAAATGACGAACTATACCAAACGTCCCCGGGGAAGAAAATAATCTGTTAGAATGGGTTTACGGGAAATACGATACCAGTTGGAAAGCGAGGAAGGAAAGTGAGGAAAAGTAAATTGCGAAAAGGGAAGGCGTTTCTCTTTCTGACAGTTGTCCTTTTGGGAATGCTTTGTCTCGAAGGATGCGAAAAGCAGGAAAATGAAAAAATCACCTCGATAGAGGAACTTAACAATCCTGCATATACGATAGGCGTGCCGGAAGGCGGAGCAGGAATGTATATGGCAGAGAAATATCTGCCCGAAGCGGAGCATAAAACATATTCCGGTAATTCGTCGGGGTATCTTGCTATTTCTCAGGGAAAGTTGGATGGTTTTGTCTATGATCGGGTGATGATGGAATTTGCCATTGCCAGCGGACTTGAGAATGTGGAAATTTTGGAGGAAAACTTGGGGGAGAGTATGGATGTGGCTGTTGGGATCTCGCCCAAAAGCCAGATTGACAAATTAAAGGATAAGGTGAACCAATTCCTTGCGGAAGCTAGGAACGATGGGACTTTGGATGATATGTACGACCGCTGGGTGAGTAGGGCGGAGGGTACCATGCCGGAAATACCGATGCCTAAGACACCGGACTGTAAACTGAAGGTGGGAACTACAGGGATGGTTCAGCCATTCAGCTACTATGAGGGGACTACTCTCGCCGGATATGATGTGGAGTTGATTTACCGTTTTGGAGCATGGTTAAATGCGGATGTGGAAATTAAGATTTACGACTATGATGGGATTATAGCTGCGGCTGAAGCAGGCGACATTGACTGTATTATGGCGAATTTAAACGCCACTGAAGAAAGGCGTAAGCACATTGAATTTTCTGACTGTGTATATCCTTCGGTGACTGCCGTTATGGTAAGGTCGGGACAGGGAGGACAATCCGGAGAAAAATATGAGACTCTTTCCGATTTTGCAGGAGCAAGATTTGCCGCACTAAGCGGGGGCATATATGATCAGCTTTTACAGGAAGTGGTTCCGAATGCTGAGGACTTTGCTTACTACAATTCTGTCCCCGATATTATTGCAGCCCTAAAGGCAGACCGTGTGGATGCGGGGGTGCTGGATGAGCCGCTGGCGCAGCTCGCAGTGGCGAAGAATGAAGACCTGGAAATTTTTCGGGAACCTGTCGTTCGGGATGAGTACGGCTATGCTTTCCCGAAAGGAAGTCCTCTGCGGGAACAGTTTAATGCAGAGATTGCAAGGTTTATGGAGGACGGAACGATTGCGTCCTTGAAAGAAAAATGGCTTGGGGCTGATGAAAGTGTAAAGGTGTTGACAGAGCAGGACTGGGCAGGCGACAAGGGAACCATTCGGTATTACTATGACAGCGCCCATGAGCCCATGACCTATCTTGGAAGCGGTGGCGAGCCTCTGGGGCTGGAAATAGACTTGGTTCTTTTGATTGCCCGCGAACTGGATATGAAGGTGGAGATGGCAACGTGCGAGTTTGCTTCGATGATTGCCGCTCTTGAAAGCGGGAAGGCGGATGTGGTCAGTGGAAGCATGTCCATCACGGAAGAGAGAGCAAAAAGGGTAGACTTTGCTGATACCCACTACGATTCAGCCCTTGTGCTGTTAGTGCGTAGTTTTGACAGCACAGAAAAGAAGGGTTTCTGGACAGGTCTGGGGGAGAGCTTTCGGAGTACCTTTGTGGTGGAGGGACGGTGGCGTCTGATTTTGCAGGGGCTGGGCGTTACTATGCTGATTTCGGTTTTTTCAGGAGTTTTTGGTCTGTGCCTTGGCTTTGGGATATGTATGCTGCGCAGAACCAGATATAAGACAATTCAGATAATAGGAGCCGTTTTTGTCCGTGTAATTCAAGGAACCCCCATTGTGGTTTTCCTAATGATTTTGTATTATGGGATTTTTGGCTCGATGGATATTTCCGAAATTCTGGTTGCAGTCATTGGATTCTCCGTCAACTTTGCCGCCTATTCCTCTGAGATGATGCGGACAGGAATAGAAACAGTGGATAAGGGGCAGAGCGAGGCGGCTCTTGCCATGGGCTATACGAGAGGTCAGACATTTTTTAAGATTGTATTTCCTCAGGCGGCGAGAAATTTTATTCCAGTGCTGAAAGGCGAATTTATTTCCATGGTAAAAATGACTTCGGTAGTGGGCTATATTGCTGTGCAGGATTTGACTAAAGTATCAGACATTATCCGTTCGCGTACCATGGAGGCGTTTTTTCCGCTGATCGTTACGGCGTTGATTTATTTTTTGATTGCCAATATCATGACGGCGGCGCTGTCCTTTGTGGAGAGGAAAGTCGCGCCAAAGCGGAACAGACGCAGTGTAAAGGGGGTGTGCATATGATGGAGGACAGATATGACGAACAGAAAATCTGTGCCGGGAATGACGGAGAAACAAGTATGATATCGATTCGGCATCTGTGCAAGGAGTATCCCAATGTAACTCCTTTGCGGGATGTAAGTGTGGATATAAAAAGGGGAGAGGTGATTTCCGTTATAGGTCCCTCAGGCACAGGTAAATCAACGCTGCTGCGCTGTATTAACCTTTTGGAGACTCCTACGAAAGGCGAGATAACAGTGGACGGCGTGGTGACGACAGATAAAAAATGCAAGGTGAATCTGGTAAGGCAGAAGATGGGCATGGTATTCCAGTCCTTTAATCTGTTTGCCCACAAAACAATTATTGAAAATATCATGATGGGTCAGGTTGACCTCCTTGGCAGAAGCAGGCAGGAAGCCTATGACAGAGGGATGGAACTGCTTCGCACCATAGGGCTAGCGGACAAAGCGCTAGCGTATCCGGATGAACTTTCAGGAGGACAGAAACAGCGCGCTGCAATTGCAAGGACGGTGGCAATGGAGCCGGAAATTATTCTATTTGACGAGCCGACTTCCGCATTGGATCCCACCATGGTGGGGGAAGTTCTCTCGGTTATCCGCAGGCTGGCAAAGCAGGGAATGACCATGATGATTGTGACGCATGAAATGAAGTTTGCCCGCGATGTTTCCACCAGAATATTTTATATGGATCA
>CASGVX010000085.1 GCA_949346185.1 uncultured Lachnospiraceae bacterium | reverse complement strand
TATGTGCAAGCACAACGATTCTGCTCTTTTTCTAGAAATGACCGTGAATAGTAACTCCTCCTATTCAAATTTGCAGATTCAGCCAAGCAATCACTTCGGCGGTAAAATAAAATCTTGCGATACTTAACTTCCGAAGTAATCTTACTGGTTTTTGGAACATGTATGCATGGGAGCGTTATAAGCATCCGGGCAGCATGCATACATTGACTTCCTGTCGTTGCATATAGTATACTTGAACTATGAGTTGGCATCGCAATGATATGCCATGATGAAAGGGAGATTGTACTTTTATGTATAGAGGCAGCAGTATTATCGCACTATGTATTCCTAAAGCATATGAACATACAGAGTTCGTTGCAGAATTGAATGAATCTCTGCTGGAATATGGATACCGTCTGGTGATTTACCACACCTGTTCTGATTTGTACTGGAATACAGAGTCTGACATGGTAGAGAAAACGGTATTTGACCTAATAGACTTTGACGTGATTGATGCCATTGTCATTTATGAAGAATTTTATCATGATAAACAGGCATTGCAGGAGGTGGCTGCCCGGGCAGAATTGCATAACAAACCGATTATTACTGTTGGTGCCGAGAGCAGCAGGCACATCAATATCGTATTGGATGATGAACGTGGATTTGAACTTGTGGTGCGCCATGTAATTGAGGAGCATGATTGCTCAAACCCTCATTTGATTGCCGGCTTTCAAGGAGAATATCATTCTGAGAATCGGATTAAGGTATTTAAAAAGGTACTGCGAGAAAACGATATCTCTTTTACAGATGATATGCTTAGTTATGGCGACTATTGGTTCGGGCCTGTCCGGGATGTGGTAAATTCCCTCATAGAAAGAGAAAAGATGCCCGATGCGATTATATGTGTGAATGATACTACGGCGATTACTGCCTGCAATGAATTGCAGGGTCATGGCATCTCTGTTCCCCAAGATGTCATCATCACGGGATTTGACGGCATCAGGGAGGCGCAATATTGCACGCCCCCTATCACCACCTGCCATTATGACCTGCCGGCGCTGGTACAGGAAATCGTTAAAAATATTCGGCTGGCACTGCAAGGGCAGATTGTGGAGGGGATTCATTCGGTGGATTTCGTCCTGGATATTTTTTCCAGCTGCGGATGCGAACGAAAGATTCCCTTGCCAAATTTCGGGCAGATTGCCCGGGAAAACGAGGACGCTTTTTATGGATATTTCGAGATGCAGCGCAAGCTTTATGAACTTACGGAAAAGGCGGTTGCCTGCAATGATGCGGAAGAAATTGCGGAGCGGCTGCGCCAGGTTGATTTTGGAAACTGCATGATCTTTTTAAAGCAGACATATTTTGATAATAAAATCAATCCCCTAGTTAAAAGTGAAGAATTAGATCAGGATGATTCCTTGTGCGTGCTATACACGCCGGACGAAGAGAGCATTCCGCTTTTCTCTGTCTGCAAAGGAAATGACATGACGCCTTGCTGGGATATTCTGATTCGGGAAAATCGGCCGTTGGTGCTGACCGTGCTGGGCTTTTGGAGCAATTCTCTGGGCTTTATCGCCAGTTATTTTCAAATGGTTGAACATGAGTACCGAAAGATCAATCAGTATATTGCGGCAATCAATATTCTGCTGGGCTGCAATCAGAATGTAAGATATATCAAGTATACGGCAGATTACATGGAAGAAATGGCAAAGCATGATGCTATGACAAAACTATACAACCGCAAGGGCTTTTATGCCGCGCTTCCTGATTTGGTTCGGTGCGCCATTGACCGGGGCATGCTGCTGGCGGTGGTTTCTATGGATGCTGACAACCTAAAATATGTAAATGACACGCTGGGGCATGAAAATGGGGATTATGTCATATGCTCTGCTGCAAACGCTTTAAGGGGGCTTGCTTTGCCCCATGCCATATATGGGAGGTTTGGCGGGGACGAGTTTGCCGCATGCATTGCTATTGACCGGGACGTTGGGGAAGAAAATGTAATTTCCATGATTCAGGAGCGCATCCGGCTGATTAATGAGAATCATGACAAGTCTTTTTCTATCTCTGTCAGCATCGGGGTGCAGAAATGCGTTCCTGATGATTTTGACTTTGACAGTGCATACAATCAGGCGGATATAAAAATGTATGCAGATAAAAAGACGAAGCGGAAAAAAGCATGAGGCGAGATGGCATCATCAGCTAATTTGCTATTGTGTTTCCCGTCATTCCCCTATATAATTATAATAGTAAGGCAATTTAAAAAGGTATATTTTATACAACATACAGACAAACCAAATAGTTTGCCGGAAAGGTTTGGTGAATGGGAGAGAAGAAAATTATCGGCGTGTGCGTTACCAGCATTCACAAGATTGCAGTGCATAGACTGCTGACAGCGCTGGGAGCAGAAGCCGAAAGGCATGGTTATTGCCTGCATATTTTTGCGCCATTTTCTGATTTATACCATAGATCGAAGAGCGATATGGCGGAGCAGAGGATATTTGAGCTGATTCATTTCGACCGTTTCTGCGCTCTGATTATTTTCAGCGAGATGATTAAATATGAGCCGATTCAAGAAGGATTGGCGAAGAAGGGGATAGAGGCGGGCATCCCTGTCCTGAATATCAAGGGGACCTTTGACGATACCTGCAATATCAGATATGACGCAGAATCTTCCTTGGCTGATATCGTACGGCACTTGATTTCCTGCCATCACTGTCGGCATATTAATTTCATGGCGGGCGCAGTGGGAAATCCCGTGTCCGAAAGACGCATAGAGATATACAGGAATGTGCTGGGGGAGTTTGGATACCCAGTGGAGGAAGAACGCATTGGCTATGGGGATTTCTGGGGCATGCCCGCCAGAGAGGCGGCGAAGAAGTTTCTGGCATCGGATCTGCCTATGCCGGATGCCATCGTATGTGCCAACGATGCTATGGGCATTGCTGTGTGTGACTATCTGGCTGAGAGGGGCTTCCGCGTGCCTGGGGATATCATCGTCACCGGGCTGGGGGGTCTGCAGGAGCGGGAGTATCACCTGCCACTCCTGACCACAGCCATCTATGATCCGGATCAGACCAGCAAGGTGGTGATAGATCAGTTGGACGGGATGCTGCGGGGAGAGATTCCCTATGATCAGGACATGGCCATTCCCTGCAGGAATGTCTATACAGAATCCTGCGGCTGCGAGAGCCATGACAAGCGGAAGGCCGACAACAGGCTGGTGCAGCTCTTTTCCATGACGGAGCAGGAGCGGGCATATCGCCATGCCACCTATGAATTTACTACCTATGTGAACACGGAGACTACGCTTCAGGCATTGGCAAAGCATTTTCCTGATTATATCCGGGAGTCTGGGCTTTCCTGCGTTAATCTCTATCTGAATGCGGAGTTTGCCGCGCTGGCAGATCTGCCAGTGATATCGGGTGGCGATGCGCCGGTAATCTTGCTAAAGCATATTACGGAAGACGGGGATTCCCTCCCTCTCCTTCCCCGTACGCTGGATAATCTCTGGACGCTGCCGGAGGAGACGTTTGACGGCGCCTCCCAGCTTCTGACCATTCCCTTGAATATTCTAGATGATTTCTTCGGCTTTCTCACGCTGGAATACCGTGGGGACAAGATTCTTCATGAGTGTTTGTTTGAGCTGGTGATGACCCTGAACCATCTATTGGACAATATCAAGAAGAGGATGGTGCTGCTGATTACGAACCAGCAGGTAAATGACGTGTCAGAGCAGACGATTCAGTCTTTGGCTGAGATTGTGGAGGCCAAATCAGAATTTACCGGCCTCCATGTAAAGAGGGTGTCGGAATATACCCGCATTTTGGCGGAAGCCATGGGATACTCCTCGGAGGATGTGAATACGATTCGCATCGCCTCCATGATGCACGATATCGGAAAGATTAATATCCCCGCTGAAATATTGGAAAAGCCCGGGAAACTCACGCCGGAAGAGTTTGAGGTCATTAAGACCCACATCAAGGAGGGGGAGCGGCTGTTGCGGAACGCTCCCGGCAAGATTATGGAGACGGCGAAAATTATCGCACTGGAGCATCACGAGAAGTGGGATGGCACGGGCTATATGGGAAGGAAGAATTGGGAGATCCATCTGGACAGCCGCATCGTGGCACTGGCGGATGTGTTTGACGCACTGGTGAGCAAGCGTCCCTATAAGAAGCCCTTTACTGATGAGAAGGCGAGGGACATTATCGTGGGCGACCGAGGCAGTCACTTTGATCCTGACGTGGTGGATGCCTTTGTGGATACCTTCGACCAGTTCTTAGAAGTTCATGCCAGATATCCGGATTAATTTATTCTAAAGATTAGGATCACAAGTTCATTCCTAATCTTTAGAAGCAAATATGGCCAGAAGCGATTTTATAAAACGCTTCTGGCCGTTTCGATTCTGCCAATGGGGCATTATTCCCTGATGCTGGGAATCCCTCCCTGAATATTCACGTCTTCTTCGTAGTCTACGCCGTCAATATGGAAGCCGAAGATTTCATAAAAATCCTGCCAGTAGCCATCCACGTCGCCGATTTCCTTGATGTTGTCCTGGCTTGCCTGGTTCCACAAATCCATCACTGCTTGCTGGACTTCCGGCTTCATTTCATAATCGTCCATGCGGATGAGCCTGTTGTCGTCAGTGACAACCTGATCTTTGCAAATGCGGTCATGAAACATTCGGTACATCTGCTCAATGCATCCCTCATGAAGATTTTTCTCTTTCATTATCTTAAATAAAAGGGATATGTAGAGGGGGACGATGGGAATTGCGGCACTGGACTGGGTTACCACGGCTTTATTGACGGACACGTACGCCTCTACGCCGTCCATGTTCTCGTTCATATCGTCTGCCGTCTGATACAAGTTCTGCTTTGCTTGGCCGATAGAGCCATCGTAGTAGATTGGGTGGGTCAGTTCCGGGCCGATATAGGAATATGCCACGGTTCTGGCTCCGTCCGCCAGAACATCCGCATCTCTCAATGCCTGCATCCAAAACTTCCAGTCCTCGCCTCCCATGACTTTGACGGTGGCCTGCACTTCTTCCGGGGTGGCGGGGTCGATGGTGACTTCTGAAATCTCATTCGTCATCAGGTCAATGGTCTGGTTGGTGTATGGCTGGCCTATTGTCTTTAATACGGAGCGGTAGGTCGTGCCGTCCGGAGCCTTCCTCCTAGGGGCGGCCACGCTGTAGATCACCATGTCTGCCTTGCCCCAGTCTTTTTGGATTAGATGGATGACCTGATCCTTAATTTCCCGGGCGTTGGCATCTCCGTTCACGGACTTGGCGTAGTAGCCGTCTGCAGAAGCAATTTCTTCAAAGGCTGCGGTATTATACCACCCTGCGCTTGCCGTTCTCTTTTCCTTTCCCGGCTTGTCAAAGATAACGCCAATGGTATCAGCGCCGCAGGAATAGGTTGCCGCTATGCGGCTGGCCAGACCATATCCCATGGAGGCGCCAATGATGAGCACTTTCTTCGGCCCCTCTGTCTTCGGCTGGGCCTTCACATAATCAATCTGGTTCTGGACTGCGGCCTTGCATCCTGCCGGGTGGGCAGTAGTGCACATGAATCCTTTCACTTTTGGCTGTACGATCATTTGGTTTCCTCATTTCTACGCTGCCACCCTTTCTCTTTACCCTCTGTGCCGGCAGCGTCTGGACACGGGGAGACTTTTTTCACTCAATCCAGCCCTGTCTGAGGTTTGCGTTTCGCAAGGATGCATCTCTTTCGGGATAGAGCCATAAGACAGGTGCTAACTTTACTATTCTAACATACGAAGCTGCATTTTGTCCACTTTTCCGCTGGCATTCTTAGGCAGTGCGTCCACAAAGAAGATCCGCTTGGGGAGTTCGTAGCGTTGCAGCCTGTCTCTGAGAATGGCCAGCACTTCCTGCTCTGTCAGGGAATTGGCTATGAGATAGGCCACAATCTGCGCTTCCTTCCAGTGGCTGCTCTCCGCCATGCACACTGCGGCCTCTTCCACCCCGGCGATTCCCTCTAGGAGATTTTCCACTTTCATGGCAGATACTTTATGCCCCCGATGCAGGAGGATGTCATCTGACCTTCCGAGGAAATATAGGTTTCCAGATGCATCCATAGCCCCCCTGTCCGACAGGGTATAGGGACAGGAAATACCCTCCACGCAATAGGCGGTACTGACAAATATTTCTTCCCCTCTGATACTGACATCTACTTTTGGAAATGGCTTGCCAATCAGATTTCTCTGTTCCGTCATCATGTCATCTGTTATGTAAGTGATATAATTCAGTTCTGTTGCTCCGTAGTATAGGATGATTTCTGCTTTGGGGAATATGGCTTTCAAAACCTCTGCATCCGACTTTCCCAAACTTTGGGAGCCGGAGATGATGGTTCCAATCTGGTCATTTGGATGCTTCATCAGCCTAGGAAGGAGGAGCAATTTAGAGGGAATGAGGTAGATGCCGTTTGCCCTTTGCTCCCGAATGCGCTGTGCCCAATCGCTGGGGCGAAATTCGTTTTCGGCAATCACCGTGGCCCCTGCGTAAAATTGCGCCAGGTAGAGATTCATGTTCCCGGTAAAGGATAGGCTTCCCTGGGCGAATAGCCGGCTATCTCTGCGAATGTGAAAGATTTCGTTCTGAATGGGGAAATAGTCTGCCCAACTCTCATATGTCCTGAAATATATTTTCGGTGCACCGCTGGTGCCGGAGGTGGCCACGGCCACGCAGGCCTGTTCCGGCACTTCCCCCGCCATGATGCGGGCATTCCTCTGAAAATCTTCGCTTTCCCAAGGAACCACCAGAGGCACATCTCCTGTGAGGAAGCAGGCAAGGAAGGAAACCAGCTGGTGCAATATTCTCTTTTCTTTGATGACATGTACCGCCCTCTGGCTGGGGGAGGGGGCGTGATTTTGAGATTGAGAATGTGCCAGGCAGACTAAATCCCCATAGGAAAATGATATGCCGTCTTCCACTAGGGCTTCCTTTTCTGGCGGCTGTCTTTTGATAAGTTCTAGATAATCCATTTTGCCTCCGCTTGCTTTTTCGCATGTTTTATTTCTGATGTGGGACTACATGTTTCTGACAAAAAATACCCTAGCACCTTTTCAGCAAGATAGCAGTTCCCAAGCCTCCTGCTGCCGCTATGCTGCAGATAGCGTATGTGCCATGCACTTTTCTCAGCGCCTCTATGGCATGGAGGGCAATGATTCCTCCCGACGCCCCGTAGGGATGGCCGTAGGCCAGCGCACCCCCCAATATATTGTACTTCTCTACAGAGGTGGGAAATCGTCTGGCGAAAAGCTCGTCAATCACGGCAAAGGCTTCATTGCACTCGAATATATCAATATCTGCCTCCGTCATCCCGCGTTTTTTCAATAATGCCTCCACCGCCTCCACTGCCATTCTGGGGCTTTCGCTAGGATTTCCTCCCAGAGATGCCATGTCTTCCAGTTCTGCCCATGGCTCACACCCGGTACTTTGGCAATATTCTTGGGATGCCAGAGCGAGAAAGGCGGCGCCGTCATTGGTGAGGCAGGCATTCCCTGCGGTGGTCACCTGTCCGTCTTTCAGTACGCAGGGCAGGCGATTCAGCAGCCGCTGGCTCATTCTCTGCCGGATTCCCTCATCCCTGTGGCAATGGGGAATCACTTCCCATGCCACATCATTTAGGAGGTGTTCCTCTTGGGCGCGGCTTGCCAGGCTATGGCTGCGCAACACCCAAGGATTCAGCATTTCTCGGGTGATTCCTTCCTCCAGCGCCGTCCGTTCCGCTCCTTCCAGCATCGCTGTATCCCTGTGGGAACCCGGGGCAAATTTCGCCACTTGGTAATATGCATCTTCTCCACCCATGGCCTGATAATCGGGGTGGTTGTCACGGTATTTCCGTCTGGGGGCAGTGGAGCTGCTCTCAAATCCGCCGGCTATGTATAGGTTTCCCATGCCCGACTTGATTCTTGCTCCTGCCATGCCCAGAGCCTCTAGTCCCGAACCACATTGCCCGTCAACGGTGACTGCGGGAATCTTCTGGGGCAGCCCTGCCTCCAGCATCATTAGCCTGGCAATATTCCCGCCGCCCCCCACCCCATTTCCGGCAAGGATTCCATCAATCTCTTCGGTATCCATCTGTCCCTTTGCCTTTCTCAAAAGGTGTTCCAGCGTTCTTGCGCCCAATATTTCTGCTGGAATATGGCGGTATATGCCGTTTTCCACGCCTAGGAAGCTTCTCCCTCCCATAATGATATAGACTTTTTTCATCTGCTCCTCCATGTTCGCCTGACTTAGGGACTGTTAAAAAATAACTTTGCATTTTGCGTAAGCTGGAATTTTCATC
>CASGVX010000084.1 GCA_949346185.1 uncultured Lachnospiraceae bacterium | reverse complement strand
TGAAAATGTCCTGTACCAATGTGATGCTGCAATGCCTTGATACGGAAAGCAGATGTATTTTCATATTGGGTACAATGTTTAAGATTGACAGCCGAATTGCGGGGGATATTTTGCAAATGACCCCGGAAGCATACCGCCAGCGGCTTTCCCGAATACGCAAAAAGATGGCGGATTTTCTAGGCCAGTATTGTGGAGAATATGGCAGTGGCAGATGCAAATGTAAAGACAGAGTAAATTATGCAATACAAAGCCACCGGATCAATCCGCAGCAGCTGGATTACACAGCGGCTGCGGAGATTCCCGTTCAAACTATGCTTGATGTAAAAAATGCGATGGAAGATATTGACAACTTCTCACAGGATTTCTCTTTCTGCAAGCCATACCAATCTCCCCAACGCACGAAGCATCTAATACAGGAATTTTTAAATTCCACGCAGTTTTCCGTTATTCAAAATTCGTAAAGGAGATGACAAAATATGAATACCCAGTTAATTATAAATTATTTATCGGCATTGAGTATGAATAACAACCGTGAATGGTATCATGCAAATAAGGAGGATTACAAAAGGGCATGTGCTGAGTTTGAGGGGCTATTACAGGCTTTGATGTTGGAAATCGGAAAGTTTGACAGCAGCATATTACAGAATAATCCCAAGGATCTTACCTTCAAACTTGTAAGGGATACCCGTTTCAGTCATGACAAAACACCTTATAATCCTGCGTTCCGTGCTCATATATCTTCGAAGGGGAAGCTGCCTGTGCCTGTTGGATATTATCTTATGATAAAGCCGGGCAATCAGTCTTTTTTAGGCGGCGGATTATTTGCAGATATGTTCAAGGACGCAACAAGGATGATACGGGATTATATTGTCCAGAATGGCCAGGAGTGGGAAAGGATTATCCATGAGCCAGAGTTTGAAAGATATTTTACTGTAGAGGGAACGGCATTAAAAAGGGTTCCTGCTGGATATGAGAAAGAACATCCGCAAGCAGAATATCTAAAATATAAGAGTTGGTATCTGGAATATCCGCTAAAGGATGAAGAATTGGAGGATGCGGAAGCATTTCTCGCAAAGGCAGCAGAAATTTTCCGAATCATGCAACCCTTTAACGACTATTTGAACAAGGCGCTTGTGGGTTTTCAAATGCCCAAAAGGTAAGGGGGTGTTCAAATGTTTAAATGTGTTTGAGAGATAGAAAAGATTTATGATTTAGTTATATTTAGTTTTGTGGAAGGCATACGGATGTGAATTTCGTATGCTTTTTTCTTTAGACATAGATTAAGTTGTTGGCAGTTTCAGCATCTGATATAATGAACTCAATAAAAATCTATTGCAATGGTCTTGGAATGTAACTTTTTTCGTCTTTTTCTGTCATATAGGATGAAGGGGAATGAGAAAATATAGAGAAGGAAGTGGAAAGGAAAATAGAAAATGGAGGATGAAAGGATTGTATCCCTTTTTTGGGACAGGAAGGAAGAGGCGATTGCCCATACCATGAAGAAATATGGAAGATTGCTATATTCTGTGGCGTATCGCATTCTCCGCGACAGAGAGGATTCGGAGGAATGTGAAAATGACACGTATTTCAGTGCGTGGAACAGCATCCCCCCTAACAAGCCAGATTCTCTGGCAGCCTATCTTAGCGGCATCTGCAGGAATAGGGCAATCAATCTGTATGAATATTATCGGGCAGACAAAAGAAATGTGGAGATGACGGAGGTGTATGAGGAATTGGAGGAGATGGTGGCAGAGAGGGAACATGTGGAAGGAGAATATCAGGCGAAGGAGTTGGGAAGAGCCATTAGCAGGTTTCTGTGGGGGAAGGATCAGAGGAAGAGGGGGATTTTTGTGGCGAGATATTATTTTGCCGCATCAGTGGAAGAGATCGTCCAAGCATATGGATTGAGCCCTTCGGCGGTGAAGACCACTCTTTTTCGCATGCGGAAGGAGCTGAAACACTATTTGAAGCGGGAGGGATGGTATGAATGAGAGGAAGATTTGGGATGCCTTGGGAGAGATTGATAGCGGCTTGATAGAGGAGGTGGGGAAGCGTCTGGCAGAGAAGGGGGAATTTATAAAGGCAAGGGAGAGGAGGCGAGCGGGATGGCGCATTGTTATGAGGGTTGGCGGGATGGCGGCTATGGCAGGGCTGGTGATTTTCCTGGGGGCAAGATTTGGGAGCGTGCCAGAAGAGATATCCATGCAGCATTCGGAGAAGAATCTTCTCATACAGAGGGCTTCTGAGCCAGAAAGGCCCGATAGGCGTATAGAGATGGCGGCTGACGAAAAGGCTGAATTGGGGGCAGAGAAGAAGGTAGAGATTTATGATGCCTCTCCTTCCCAGCCGTCTAGCATGCTGGCAGAAGATGATTTGAAAGGGCTTGGGTTTTATGAGGCATCCATTCGGCAGACGCTGCTGAACCATGCCGGAGAAAATATAGTGTATTCTCCGGTAAACCTGTATCTGGCTCTTGGCATGCTGTCGGAGATAAGCAATGGGAATACCCGGCAGGATATTTTGTCTGTCATGGGAGAGGAGGGTCTGGAAAATGCTAGAAAGCAGTGTATGGATTTGCAAAGTCAGCTATGTTGGAGAAAAAATACATTTGAACCTGTTTTGGGGCATTCCCTATGGCTGGGAGCGGGGATAGATTATGCAAAAGAGATGGTTAGTCGCTTGGCGGAAAACTACTGTGCTTCTGTATTCCAAGGGGCTGGGGGAACAGAGAGGGCACAGGCGGCGGGGGATTGGCTGGATGATTTTCTGATGCCGGTTCCTGAACAGGAAATAGGGAGGGAGACTTCCCAGAGTGGCTTTGATTTGCTGTCAGCGTTTTCCTATGGGGAGAGTTGGCGCGAGGGGGATGGATTTGACTGGAGAGGAATGGGAGAGGGGATGTTTTATCAGAGAGATGGAAGGGATCGGGAAATCTCATTTATCATGGGAACGGTTCGAGAGAGGGATGTGAGGATGGCAGAGCGGTATGGAGCTGTTGATCTGGATCTGTCTGGGGGGAACTGCCTGTCTGTTTATCTGCCGAAAGAGGGAGTGGATGTAGAGGAGGTGCTGCGGAAGGATTTGCGAGGGATTCTGTCTGGCATTCGGGATGGGGAGAATGAGGATGGGGGACAGAACTTGGTGCAGGTCTCTCT
The DNA here is from genome assembly GCA_949346185.1 of uncultured Lachnospiraceae bacterium. Lineage (GTDB taxonomy): Bacteria > Bacillota > Clostridia > Lachnospirales > Lachnospiraceae > Butyribacter. Next base: position 5,183 of record CASGVX010000084.1, on the reverse strand, counting down.
GCCGGAATTTCAGGTATCATCCGATATCTCCCTGAATCATGTGCTGGAGGATTTGGGGTTGCGTGATATTTTTCAGGAGGGCCTGGCGGACTTTTCGCCACTCCTTGCAGAAGAGAAGGGGAGAGAGACAGAACAGGAAGCGTCTCCTTATGTAGGTGAAATCAGGCAGAGTGCCGGGCTTATGCTGGATGAGGCCGGATGCAGAACCGGGTTCCGTCAGGAGACAGTGAATGCAGGAAAGAGGGCAGATGGCAATGGGGATGGGCAGAAGGATGAAAATGCTTTCATCTGCAACCGTCCTTTTGTGTTTATTATTTGGAGCCAGGAGAAATCGCCTGTCTTAGCGGGCATGGTTGGTACTTTTGAGTGATGAATGAATGTCTGCGGCTCTAGTGCTGCAGACATTGGAAAGGCGGGGGTTTTTATGGGAAAATGGATATTTCGCATGCTTGCCATGGTGGCAATCGGGGGCGCAGTCATCTTTACTGCTCAGTTCAGGGGGGATGGGCAGTCAGGGAAGACCGGGGCAGTGAAGTCCTTCGGAAATGGGGCGACAGGAGAGGGTACAATGAGGGAAAAGACGGAATCTGTCAGGGAGGAATTAGTTGACCTGTATTTTTCCGCCTTGCATGATTTGATACGGTCAGATTTTGGTCTGGCGCAAGACGTGGCGATTTTTGGCTTTGATTTCAGCCAAGCGGGGAGTCTGACGGAGAAGGAGGGGCAAGTTCTGGCTTCGCGGCTGAAGGAAAAGTTTTATAAAAGCAAGGTTATTTTCGGTACTTTCGAGGAATTGGAAAAGGCTGGGCATATTAAGAATGAAAGGCAGGGCGGGATGGGAATCCATTGGTCGGATGGGCTGCTCCTGACATTGAAAGTGACGACGGAGAAGGAGGATTGCATTATCTTTTCCATGTCTGCATGGCGCTCTGGCGATGGGGCAGTGGGGAAGGATGACTGCAAAGCTGAGAGAGAAGGTGGCAAGTGGAACTATGATTTCAATAATGCAGGCAGTTCTTGGATTTCCTAGGAAAAGCCTTGCTTCCTAGAGGGGATTTCAGTAATCCGTGCAGCGTGTCTATCGCAAGAGGGAATCAATGGCTGGGAATATTATCAGGATTCAGTGCAGGTTTTTGTGAAAACTTGACGTGATTCTTTCTATGAGTTATTATATAAAGATAGCGTCAAGTATTTTTTGGGGTTTGTTGTATACAAAAATACAAATATGCAGCAAGAAATGGAAGTAAAGGGGGAACCAGTCATGAAAGAGCATACAATGATGTCCTTGACAGAGACACTGGACAGCAAGTTTGACGAACTGGTGGAAAACTGCATGCAGTCCGGAGCGATTGATTTGAATCTGTATCAGGAATACGATGTGAAAAGAGGGCTGCGGGACAGTACGGGAAAGGGTGTCCTGACGGGACTCACTGAGATTTCTGATGTGGCTGGATACCAGATTGTGGACGGGGTGAAGGAGCCGGCGGATGGGAAATTGTATTATCAGGGATATGATGTAAAGGAACTGGTTGGTTCTGGCGTGGAGAAGCGCTATGCCTATGAGGAGGCCACGTATCTGCTATTATTTGGCAATCTTCCCGATGAGAGGCAGCTGGAGGATTTTGTGGAGATTCTGGGCAGCTTGCAGGAATTATCCGGCCAGTTTGTCCGGGACGTGATTATGAAGGCGCCCAGCCCCAATCTCATGAACGGATTGCAGAAGAGCGTGCTGACTTTGTATTCCTATGACAGCAATCCGGATGATATTACCGTTCCCAACGTGCTGCGCCAGTCGTTGCAGCTCATTGCGAAGATGCCTTTGATTGCGGTGTATAATCACCATGCATACAGGCATTTCCATTATTTTGACAGCCTGGTGATTAAGCCGGCGAAGAAGGAATACTCCACTGCGGAAAATATATTACATATGCTTCGGCCAAACGGAAAATTTACCACGCTGGAGGCTAGGGTGCTGGATGCGGCTCTGGTGCTTCACGCCGAGCACGGGGGCGGGAATAATTCCACCTTTACCAATCATGTGGTGACTTCTTCCGGCACGGACACTTACTCTGCCGTGGCAGCATCCATCGCCTCTCTGAAAGGACCCCGTCACGGTGGAGCCAACTTGAAGGTGCAGCAGATGATGGGAGAATTGCGGGAGTGCTGCAGTGATTTGGAGGATGAGGAGCAGATTTGCATTTACCTGCAGAGAGTGCTTCGGAAGGAAGCTTTTGACGGGCTGGGGCTGATTTATGGCATTGGCCATGCGGTGTATACGTTGTCGGATCCCCGGGAAGTAGTATTGAAGGATTATGCCCAGAGGCTGGCCAAGGTCAAGGGTATGGAGAAGGAATTTGCCCTCTATGACAGGGTGGAGCGGATTAGCAAGGAGCTTTTGATGAAACGCTCTCACATATTAAAGCCAATCTGTGCCAATGTTGATTTTTATAGCGGGTTGATCTATACCATGCTGGGCATACCGGAGGAACTTTTTACCCCGCTCTTTGCCATATCCAGAATGGCGGGATGGAGCGCCCATCGCTTGGAGGAGCTGGTGAATAAGGGGAAGATTATCCGTCCGGCATACAAGTATGTGGGGCAGCATAAGGTGTTAAAATAACTGGTAAGGCGCGAACGGCTTTTACCGTTGATTTCAAAACAAGCAAATTTCATTAATAAATATAAATCGTAACATTTATTGCATATTTTTTCAAGCGAGAGCCATACTAATTTTGCAAATAAAATGATAGAAGGTTACTATTCACGGTAACGTAAAAGTTACTATTTGCAAGGCTATCATAGGAAAGAGTGAATGGCTGTGAATCGTAGCTGACAGAAAGGTGTGGTGAATGTTTTGAAGAAAAAATATCTGGTTTTGACGGCAGCGATGTGCTTGTCTGCCATGGTCTTCGTGGGATGCGGCAATAACAAGGATGACAATGGTGCCAGTGCCAGTCCGGAGGCTCAGGAGACGATGGCGCCGAAAGAGACAGACGATGCAATGCAGGATGGGGAGGATGCCTTGGACGATACGGGAGACGCTGCCAAGGATGCTCTGGACGATACGGGGGATGCCGCTAAGGATGCGGTGGACGGTGCCGGGGATGCCGTCCGTGACGCAGGAGATGCCGCCGGGGATGTGCTGAATGATGCCACGGATGATACGGAGGGCGCTCTGGATGACGGCGAGAAGGATAATGCCACGGATACCAATAATTCAGAGACTAGCGGCAAAAACTGATGATTGCGGAGTAGAGGCGTTATCGCCAATCTATGCTGGCTGGCAAGGTGAGGCCATTGCATGAGGAGATGGATAGGAAGAGACGGTGAATGGTGGATATCCATTTGTGCCATCGACGGAATGATTGGTACAGCCAAAAAGAGACAGGTTTCGCTGGCCTGTCTCTTTTTGGCTTTTCTCTTGCTTAGAATTTGATGCTATATAGCAGGCTGTCCCGGCCTTTGTATGTGATTTCTTTCTCCAGACACATATTCAAATTTTTCGCCGTGTGGATGGAGCGGGCGTTCTCCTTGTCGATGATTGCCACGATGCGGGAAATATCCAGTTCCTTTCTGGCATAGTCAAAGATGGCATTGCAGCATTCCAAGGCATATCCGTATCCCCAGTGCTTGTTATCAAGGAGATAGGACAGGGCGATCTCTTCCTTTCCATCTATCATAAGGTTTTCAATGCCGCACCGCCCTATGATTTTCCGGGATGTCTTGCTAAACACTCCCCAGATGCCATATCCATAGAAGGAATAGACATTGCGGATGTAGGCGGCTTGCTTCTCCACTTCTACTTCTAGGTATTCATCAATGTCTGGGATATATTTCCGCACTTCTGGATTCTTGTACATCTCATACATATCGGGCACATCCTCCGTAGACATCTCGCGGATGATTAATCGCTTGGTGTCGGCGATGGTGATAGGCTTGCCGCTGCTGCGCATATGCACGTTTTTAAAGAAACGGTGGTCGATGGCCTCGAAGGATTCCAATAGCACGTCTGCGGCGGATAGGTCCTGCTGTCCGGAATGGGGATTGACAAATCCCACGCAGGTGATGCCGGCGGCCTTTGCTGCCTGGGTTCCGAAGCAGGAGTCCTCCACCACCATGGTTTCCCTTGCATTCACGCCCAGTTCTTTTAATGCCAGCAGAAAACTGTCGGGAGCTGGCTTGGGATGTTCTACTTGGCTGCTGGATATCAGTTTTGTAAAATATTTTTTGATTCCCAAGGTTTTTACAGTATTTTCAATCTCCGAGGGGGTGGAGGATGATGCGATGGCGAGTCGGAGGCCGTTTTGGTATAGATTCCTAATCAGTTCTCTGACACCGGGCAGTATGGCGTAGCCCTCTTCTTTTAAGACCTTCTTTTTTTCTGCATTCATTTCACGCAGAAGTTCTTCCAAGGGTGTGTCCATGCCGAACTTCTCAATGGCATCCTCGGTCATCGCCTGCGTGGAACTGCCGATAAAGCTGGTACAGTAGTCGTAGTCTGCGTCTGCCCCATGCCGCTTGAATACTCGCATTGCCGCCTGGGCGTGCTGGGGCTCGCTGTCAATAATGACGCCGTCCATATCAAATATAATCGCTTTTAACATAAGCATCCCTCCGTTTTGTATTCTATTGAATCGTATGACTTTCCCTAAATATCTGATGGATTGCAATGGATTGGTATCAGTATACCAGAGAATGGGAAAAAGTACAAATCATGGTTTGCTGCGGGACATTTGACTTTTGAGGGAAGGGGAGCTCCGCAGTCGGTTCCTGAGATGGCAAAGAGAGGGCGCAAGATGTCCGGCGGACAGCGGAATGAAGTGGATGGTAACTGCAGAGCGGGAGTTTGTCTGCAGTATGGAAAAAGGGGATATGTTTTTTGGCGTATTTCTGCTATACTAAGATAGTATGTGAGGAATTAGACAAGCAAGCAGGAAAGTTGAGGTAGAGTATGGCGACAATCAGACCATTTGTAGCAGTGCGGCCTAGAGAGGATGTGGCTTCCAGGGTGGCAGCCCTTCCCTATGACGTGTACAATCGGCAGGAGGCCAAGGAGGTGGCGGGGAAGGATCCGCTTTCTTTTTTAAATATAGACCGGGCGGAAACCCAGTTTTCCGATGATGTGGACACCTATGATCCCAAGGTATACCAAAAGGCCAGAGAATTATATGAGACTAGGAAGG
>CASGVX010000083.1 GCA_949346185.1 uncultured Lachnospiraceae bacterium | reverse complement strand
GCGCTGAAAGCGCTGCTTGTTACTATGAGCGGCGAAGCCGTGAATAGTAACAATTGCCGTGAATAGTAACACTTTGTCGGAGGTTTCTGTAGGCAGAGGTGAAAAAGTATGCTATAATAGAAGGAGTGCCAGGATGATTCCTTCATTATACCAAGGAGGAAGCGGACTGTGTTCGCTTGCAAATAAAGTGCCTGTGGCATAGCGTTCTTTGTGCGCATTACATGTTGCAGGCGATAGAAAGGCGTAGGGATTATATATGTATCGGATGCTGTTTCAGTACATAACGCCCAATCATATTGCCATGATGGGAGTGTTGTTTGGTTTTCTGCTGACATTTTTATGCTTGAAGTTTCCTTTTCCTTTTTTGCCAAAGGATCAGGGGAGGGAGTATGCAGTCAACGGCGCCCAGTCTAAGGGGAAGATTCGGGGCGTGGGGCTGATTCTGACTGGGGGCTTTATTTTGAGCACCCTGCTTTTTCTGCCGATAGACAGGGAGTATGTGGTTTACTGCATTCTGCTGTTTGCCATGATGCTAAGCGGTTATTTGGATGATGCGGCAAAGAATCCTTGGAGCGACTATAAGAAGGGTGCCATTGATTTGGTGCTATCTCTGCTAACCATGTGGAATTTCATCAATTATAATGGAACGACAATTCATATTGGCAGCATGACTTGGGATATTCCTCTGGGCGTATATTTTGTGCTGGGAGTGATTTTGATTTGGGTATCCATCAATGTGACCAACTGCTCGGACGGCGTGGATGGTCTGTGTGCCTGCATCTGCTGCGTGTCCCTGAGTTCTTTTGCTGTGCTTTTTCCGGAGGAATTGGGAAGTTATGCGGCATCCAGCTTGATTTTCGTGTCGATTCTGCTGGCATATCTGTGCTTCAATTCCAAGCCCAGCAGCATGCTGATGGGAGATGCTGGCTCCAGGGCGTTGGGATTTTATATCGCAGTGGTGGCGATGAAATCCTCCCACCCCTTTATCTTTCTCCTGCTGGCAGCAGTTCTGATTGTGGATGGGGGCATTGGACTGGTGAAGATTTTCCTGCTTCGCTTTTTGAAGATTGCCATCTTGAAGAATACTAGGACGCCTCTCCATGACCATGCTAGGAAAGAGAGGAAATGGTCGGATACCCAGGTGGTGTTCCGCTTTACGATTATACAGATTTTGTGTGCCATGGTGGCCTACTTCATGTTATAGAAAATTTCAGTGGCGCAGTGTTTCTGGTTGCAGCATCAGTGGGGGGGATGCATTTTGCCCCCCAGCATCATATTATTCAGGCGGATGGGTCATTCGCCGTACGAGGAAATCATGAATATTCAATTATCAGATCATTTTACATTTAGGAAATTAATTCGCTTTACCTTGCCATCTATAGGCATGTTGGTTTTTGAATCAATCTATGCAGTGGTGGATGGTTTTTTCGTCTCAAATTTCGTGGGAAAGACCTCTTTCGCTGCCGTCAATTTCATTATTCCCGTGCTGATGGTTTTTGGCGCCTTCGGCGCTATGTTTGGCACGGGGGGAAGCGCGCTGGTAGCCAAGACACTGGGAGAGGGGAAGCATAGGCGGGCAAAGCAGATATTTTCCATGTTCGTTTACGGCGCCATCATCGCAGGAATAATTCTGTCCCTTCTTGCCTTTGTCTTTGTCCGTCCGGCGGCGGAATTTCTGGGGGCGGAGAAGGCGATGCTGGATGACTGCGCAGTCTATGGGCGGATTGTCATCTTGGCCATCCCGGCCCTCTTGCTGCAGTATGAATTTCAGAGTTTTTTCGTGGCGGCAGAAAAGCCCCATCTGGGGCTGGTTGTAACCGTGGCTGCGGGAGTGACGAATATTATTCTGGATGCGCTTTTTGTAGCGGTATTTCCCTTTGGCATCGTGGGAGCCGCCTGGTCAACGGCGATCAGCGAGTATGTGGGCGGCGTCATCCCCCTGATTTATTTTGCCAGGCGCAACGATAGCCTTCTTCAGCTTACTCGGACAAGATTTTCTGGAAAGGCTCTGCTCAAAGGGTGTGGCAATGGGGCATCAGAGTTTCTTTCCACCATTTCCATGTCTGTGGTCAGCATGCTGTATAACGTGCAGCTGATGAAGTATGCCGGGGAGAATGGCGTTGCCGCATATGGAACTCTGATGTATGTCGGCATGATTTTTTCTTCTGCATTTATGGGGTATTCCATGGGAGTAGCCCCGGTAATTGGGTTTCATTATGGGGCGAGAAACCGTCTGGAACTGGGAGGATTGCTGAAAAAAAGCCTTGTGATGATCGGGGGATTTTCTGTCATCATGTTTCTCTCCTCCGAACTGCTGGCAGGACCCTTGTCCCGCATGTATGTGGGGTATGACAAATCCCTTCTTGCACTGACGCAGAGGGGATTTGCCTTGTTTTCCTTTTCGTTTTTATTTTCCGGATTTCCAGTTTTTGGCTCGGCATTTTTCACTGCTCTGAACAATGGCTTGATTTCCGCCGCCATTTCCTTCCTGCGAATTGGCGTGTTTCAGATATTGTCCGTGCTCATTCTCCCGCTATTTCTGGGAATTGACGGCATCTGGCTCTCTGTCGTCACGGCGGAGGTTGCGGCAACGACGGTGGCCGTACTGTTCTGGATTGGAAATAGAAAAAGATACCTCTAGAAACGAATTTTAACTGCGAATGACGCCACAGGCAATCTTATCCCCGGAATCCCCTGATGGCTGCGTGGTGAAATCATCTCGCTTGCCGTGCAGAATGATAGAGCAGCCCAAAATATCTTCTACCTCCAAATAGCCATCGTAGAACACCATATAGGCATAGCCGCTGCTGTTGAGCGCGGAGGGCAGGTCTCCCAGATGATAGGGATGCACTGCCCCAGTGGGATTATAGTGCATTCCCGTGCTGGCAAAATGATTCCCACAGTCCCCGTGTTCGTGGATGTGCATCCCTAGAAAGCGGGGAGCGTAGGAGGCGCTGTTTGGCAGATTGTCAAGTTCCACCTCCACCATGACGCCCGTGTCCCGTTTGGTGCGATAGAAATTGGCTATGCCTATGATATCCGGATACGCATCTCCCCCGCGAATCACTGCGTATGCTTCGGGCGTATCCCCGGTGATAGACATTGAAAATATATTGCGATCTTTCAATTTGGTTTCCATCCCTGTTTTTTTCATTATATGAATAAAGACACGAAATGTTATAGGGAAGGAGGTCGTTCTTTTGGGATTGCTTTTTGGGAATAATCATTGTAGAATGGAAGTCAGTGTTAAAATATTTCAGAAAGGGGCGTGCTGCATGGCAAGGCAGGATTATTCGGAAGAACAGTTGTTTCAGATGGGAAAGAACAGTTATGACAAGCTGGTATTGCATTGCAAGAATCTGGAAATGGCCGGATTCTGGGATAAGGCACAGCAGGTGATGCAGCAGTCCAGTTCTGAGGTGTTGGATTTGTATGTTCAGGCAGTTCTGATGCAGCTTGCGAAGCATTGCGGGGAGATTCTGGAGAGCCAGCTGCGCTTTATCCAAATGGTGACCTGCAGCAATCCTCTGGGAATCTCCGAGGACATGTCGGTGGACGGAGAACTTTTGCGGGATGTGGATCGGATTTACCATATGCCCCCTATCCTCATTCAGCTGTGCAGTCTTCATGATAAGGAGAAGAAGGATGATATGACTGCCTATTTCGTGGATGCCTTGCTGAATATTCTGCTTTGCATGGCCTATCTGAATCATGGGAAGTATCCGGAAGTAACTCAGTTTATTCAGGAATATTACCAGAAGATAAATCACTATATCGCAGGGAAAGATGCCAAGGCACATACCAGATATATCATGCGCAAACTGAATAATAGCATGATAGAGTGTGACCTGGAGGTGATGAAAAAGGAAGAGAGCCAGCGAAGTCAGGCGGCGTTGATGGCTGCTGGAGAGGGTGCTTTGCTGGTCGATGAGGAGGAAGCCAGGGTTCAGGCAGAGGGAGAGGAGGAAGCCGAAGCCCGGGCGGAGCGGGAAGAGGAAGCCCGCAGAAGGGAAATGCAGGCCAAGCGGGAGCGGATTAAGAGGGAGCAGGAGGAAAAGAGAGCCCGGCGGGAGAGGCAGCGGGAGGAAAACCGCCGGATACGGGAGGAAAATGAGAGGATCCGAGCGGAAGAAGAGAAAAGAAGCGCGATTCAGGCAAAGGAAATGTTCCTAGAGATGAAGCAGAGGATACAGGAGAGAGAGCAGGCGGAGGCTAGGGAACAGGAACTTAGGCTGCAGGCTCTGGTGGAGGAACTGAATGCCTTGGTGGGGCTGGGCAGCGTGAAGGAGGAAATCCGCTCTCTGGTGAATCTAATCAAGGTTCGCAAGATGCGTGAGAAGATGAACTTGCCAGAGATGGACATGTCTTATCACATGGTGTTTACCGGGAGCCCGGGCACGGGGAAGACTACTGTGGCTAGGCTGGTGGCGAAGATTTATAAGGAACTGGGCATTCTGTCAGAGGGCAATCTGGTGGAGACAGACAGGTCGGGACTGGTGGCAGGGTATGTGGGACAGACTGCCATCAAGGTGCACGAACTGGTGGAGCAGGCTATCGGGGGCGTGCTATTTATTGATGAGGCATATGCTCTGGCCAATCCGGATGTGCCAAATGATTTTGGCATGGAGGCCATAGATGCTCTGGTAAAGCTGATGGAAGATCATCGGGATGATTTGGTGATCATCGTGGCGGGCTATACAGAGGAGATGCAGAAGTTTTTAAAAAGCAATACGGGACTGATATCCCGTTTTAATAAATTTGTTGATTTTCCAGATTATTCCACGGAGGAATTAGTGGAAATCATGGATGTGATGGCACAAAATGTGGGACTTCTGGTGGATGAAGAGGCAAAGGAGGCGGTTCTTGCCTTTCTGAATAAGAAAAAGGCAGAGGAGTGGCGGGAATTTGGCAATGCCAGAGGTATCCGAAATTTATTCGAGAAATTGGTAGTGAATCAGGCAAATAGGCTGGTGGAGCTGGACAATCCTGACAAGGTGGATTTCATTACCATCAAAAAGGAAGATGTGCTGGTTTGACCATGTGGCAGAAATATGATACAATATTGCTATTCTTGGTCAAAGAGAAGAGGACGGTCTTTTTTGCCTGCCTTGCATGAGGCGGAGTAACTATGAGCGGCGTAACTGCGAATAGTAACGGTTGATAGAATTGTTGGATAGAGAGGTGCTTATGAGAGTGATAGCCGGATCTGCCAGGCGGAGAAACTTGGTATGTCCTTCTGGAAATCGGACAAGGCCCACGACGGACCGAATAAAAGAAACCCTCTTTAACATTCTTCAGCGGGAGGTTCCGGATTGCCGCTTTTTAGATTTGTTCAGCGGGAGCGGCGGCATTGGCATTGAGGCTCTGAGCCGTGGAGCGAGGGAAGCGGTCTTTGTGGAGCGGGACAGGGAGGCAGTGTCCTGCATTAAGACGAACATTAAGAATACTGGCTTTCAGGTTCAGTCTCGAGTGATGGCGATGGATGTGCTGCAGGGGCTGAGGCGGCTGGAGCAGCTGGGAGCGCCCTTTGATCTTGTGTTTTTAGATCCCCCTTATGAAAAAGGATTTGAGGAGCAGGTGATTCCATATCTGATTGCCTCCCGGCTGGTGGGGGACGAATCGTTGATTGTGCTGGAAACCAGCATTGCCCATGGGGCGGAATTGTCGGGGGGAGTGCATCTGGCGGAGGATGGGAGAATGGTCTTGGAGCGGTATAAGGAATACAAGACCAACAGCCATCTGTTTTACCGTGTATTGCAGTAATAGTTCAGAAGGGGAATCCGAGGGAGTGGAGTTCCCTTTGAAGAAACGAGGAAAGGATTTATGAGAACCGCTATTTTTCCGGGGAGTTTTGATCCGGTGACGAATGGACATATGGATTTGATCAGGCGGAGCGCCGCATTGTTTGATGCCTTGGTGATAGGGGTGCTGGTAAATATAGGAAAGACGCCTCTATTTTCTCCTCAGGAGAGGGTGGAGATGCTGGGGGAACTGACGGAAGATTTGGAGAATGTCTCTGTCAAATCTTTTCAGGGGCTTCTGGCAGATTTTGTGGCACAGGAACAGGCTGACGTGATTGTGCGGGGGCTTAGGACGGCACAGGACTTTGCATACGAACTGCCATTGGCGCAGGCGAATTATAAATTGAATCATAAGGCAGATACCATATTTCTTGCAACGGCACCGGAACACTCCTATATTAGTTCCAGCGGGGTGAAGGAGATCTTTCGGTTTGGCGGCGACATTCAGGAGATGGTGCCGGGCTTGGTGCAGGATAGACTGCAGTACACTGGAAAATAGGAGGTACTACGATGCAGGATAGTAAAATTGAGCAGAGAATAGAGGATATTTATGGTTTTGTGGAGAGCTGCAAGATGCAGAGTTTTTCTACTACGAAAGTCGTTGTCCCCAAAAATGATTTGTATGATTTGCTGGATGATTTGCGCAGAGACTTGCCTCAGGAAATCAAACGTTATCATAAGATGCTCAATCAGAGGGATGCCATATTGGAGGATGCGGAGCGCAAGCGCGCAGATATTCTGGCGGATGCCAAGGCGCAGTACAGTGCGCTGGTGGAAGAGCATAGCATTATGAAGGAGGCTTACCAGCAGGCGGAGGCAACGGTGCAGCAGGCGAATGCGGAGGCGGAGGCAATCATTGCGGATGCCAGGAGGCAGGCTGACGAAATTGGTGCAGGAGCTATCTACTATACCAATGATATGCTGGATATGGTAGAGAAGGTGATTGCCAGGGCATACGAGAGCACGGTGAATAATTCTAAGGCGTTGGAGACTGCGCTGAGCGGCCATCTGGACATTATCAGAAAGAATAAGGCGGAATTAATGCCGCCGGGACAGCAGCAACAGGCATATGCCCAAGGCACGCCCCAACAGGCGGCTCCGGCAAAGAGGGGGCAAAAGCCTCAGCCTGCAGGAGCGGAACGCCAGGCAGCCAGAGAGGCGGCTCCGGGAAGGGAATAGACTTGATTGGGGAATTTGATTGTATAGGAAAGAGAAAGTTCTGGCATGCGGGCAGAAAAGAGGATTAGTTATGAATACGAAGAATGATGTGGAAGTAGTAATCGGCGGCAAACAGTATACACTGAGCGGCTATGAGAGTAGCGAATATCTTCAGAAAATTGCCACGCATATCAATGACAAGCTGTCCAAATTCCGAGAGCAGGATGGATACGCAAGATTGGACGGGGATGTGAAAAATGTCCTGCTGGCCATTAATTTGGCTGATGATTTTTATAAGGCGCAGAAGTCGGCGGATGATCTTCAGAAAGCCAATGAAGATTTGGAAAAGGAGATTTTCGATTTGAAGCACGACCTGATTGCCATGAAAAATCAACTGGAGGAGAGAGAGCAGCAGCTGGAAGCACTGGAGAAAGAGAAAACCCACACCGAGCACAAGGCAATCCGTCTGGAGGCAGAATTGGACGGAAGGAAGGAAGCCGAGGTCGGGGATAATAATGGACTGGTGGTTATTCGAGACAGCAAGAGCAAGAAGAAGGGGAAGCGGTAAGGCATCGCATCAATAAAACAAGGGAGGCTGTGTTTTGGACACAGCCTTTTCCCTTTTCCGCATAGGAAATCGTGCAGCGCAGCATGGCCGGTTGCCGGCTCAGGCTGGCGCAGCTTATTACGACATGGGATTTAATGAGAGGAGGATTGTCATGGAAAAACCTGAGATACTTGCCCCGGCGGGCTCGATGGAGTCCCTGAGGGGCGCGGTGGCGGCGGGATGTGACGCAGTATATCTTGGCGGCAGCCATTTTGGCGCCAGGGCATATGCGGATAACCTCTCGGAGGAAGAGATGGTAGAGGCTATAGGATTCTGCCATCTCCATGGGGTAAAGATTTATCTGACGGTGAACACGCTTATGAAGGAGGAGGAGCGCCGGGGGATGCTGTATGACTTCCTCCTCCCCTATTATCGGGCGGGTCTGGATGCGGTAATCGTACAGGATGTGGGAGTGATGGACTTCGTCAGGAAGTATTATCCTGAATTGGACATCCATGCCAGCACTCAGATGGCATTGACCATGGGTCGGGGAGCAGACAGGCTGAAAAGCCACCATGTGACCCGCCTCGTGCCGGCCAGAGAACTTTCCTTGGAAGAATTGGGGCAGATGCGGCAGGACACTTCCCTGGAATTGGAGGTGTTCGTGCATGGAGCCCTTTGCTACTGCTACTCTGGACAATGTCTTTTCAGCAGCATGCTGGGGGGGCGCAGCGGCAATCGGGGCAGATGCGCCCAGCCTTGCAGGATGCCCTATCGGGGGGAGGGGCTGCCTGCGGAAATGGGGAATTACCTCTTGAGTCCCAGAGAACTGTGCAACCTGAAATATATTGGGGAATTGTGCCCGAGGACCACATCATCCG